>NZ_JBSFUT010000011.1:0-217845 GCF_053591935.1 Streptomyces sp. NPDC002851
CAAGAATCAGCCCCTCCGGCGTTTGAGGAGCGGGGGTCCGGGGGCGGAGCCCCCGAAGTTGCTGCAAGCTTTCGGGAAGGGGCGGGGCTGGGGAGAAAAACACCGCCGCAGGCACCGCCTCCCTCGTGGAAGGATGGCTGAATAGCCCCATTCACGTCATGACGAGGAGATGACCGCGTGCCTGGTACCAATCTCACCCGCGAAGAGGCGCAGGAGCGGGCGCGCCTGCTTGCCGTGGACTCCTACGAGATCGATCTCGATCTCAGCGGCGCGCAGGAGGGCGGCACCTACCGCTCCGTGACCACCGTGCGCTTCGACAGCGCCGAGTCCGGGGCCACCACCTTCATCGACCTGGTCGCGCCCACCGTGCACGAGGTCGTGCTCAACGGCACCGCGCTCGACCCGGCGGCCGTCTTCGCGGACTCCCGGATCGCGCTCGCGGACCTGCTCGCGGGCCGGAACGAGCTGCGGGTGGTCGCGGACTGCGCGTACACCAATACCGGTGAGGGCCTGCACCGCTTCGTCGACCCCGTCGACGACCAGGCGTATCTCTATACGCAGTTCGAGGTGCCCGACGCCCGCCGGGTCTTCGCCTCGTTCGAGCAGCCGGACCTGAAGGCCACCTTCCAGTTCACCGTGAAGGCGCCCTCCGGCTGGACCGTGATCTCCAACTCGCCGACCCCGGAGCCCACGGATGACGTCTGGGTCTTCGAGCCGACGCCGCGGATCTCGACGTACATCACCGCCCTGATCGTCGGGCCGTACCACAGCGTGCACAGCAGCTACGAGGGGCCGGACGGGCAGTCCGTGCCGCTCGGGATCTACTGCCGCCCCTCGCTCGCCGAGTTCCTCGACGCCGACGCGATCTTCGACGTGACCCGGCAGGGCTTCGCCTGGTTCCAGGAGAAGTTCGACTACGCGTACCCGTTCGCGAAGTACGACCAGCTCTTCGTGCCCGAGTTCAACGCCGGGGCGATGGAGAACGCGGGCGCCGTCACCATCCGCGACCAGTACGTCTTCCGCTCGAAGGTCACCGACGCCGCGTACGAGACCCGCGCCGAGACCATCCTGCACGAGCTCGCCCACATGTGGTTCGGCGACCTCGTCACCATGGAGTGGTGGAACGACCTGTGGCTGAACGAGTCGTTCGCCACCTTCACGTCCATCGCCTGCCAGGCGTACGCGCCCGAGTCCCGCTGGCCGCACTCGTGGACCACGTTCGCCAACTCCATGAAGACCTGGGCGTACCGGCAGGACCAGCTGCCGTCCACGCACCCGATCATGGCCGAAATCCGTGACCTCGATGACGTTCTCGTGAATTTCGACGGCATCACCTACGCCAAGGGCGCCAGCGTCCTCAAGCAGCTCGTGGCGTACGTCGGGATGGACGAGTTCTTCCGCGGCGTGCAGGCGTACTTCAAGCGGCACGCGTACGGGAACACCCGGCTCACCGACCTGCTCGGCGCCCTGGAGGAGACCAGCGGCCGGGACCTGGCCACCTGGTCGAAGCTGTGGCTGGAGACCGCGGGCATCAACATCCTGCGGCCGACCGTCGACACCGACGCCAACGGCGTCATCACGTCCTTCGCCGTACGGCAGGAGGCCCCCGCCCTGCCCACGGGCGCCAAGGGCGAGCCGGTGCTCCGGCCGCACCGGATCGCTATCGGCCTGTACGACCTCGATGACACCACCGGCAAGCTGATGCGCAGCGAGCGCATCGAGCTGGACGTCGAAGGGGACCTGACCGTGGTGCCCCAGCTGGTCGGGCGGCACCGGCCCGCGGTGATCCTGCTCAACGACGACGACCTGTCGTACGCGAAGGTCCGCCTCGACCCGCACTCGCTCCGGTTCGTCACGCAGCACCTCGGCGACTTCGAGGCCTCGCTGCCGCGCGCCCTGTGCTGGGCCTCGGCCTGGGACCAGACCCGCGACGGCGAGCTCGCCACCCGCGACTACCTGAAGCTGGTCCTCTCCGGCATCGGCAAGGAGTCGGACATCGGCGTCGTGCAGTCGCTGCACCGGCAGGTGAAGCTGGCGCTCGACCTGTACGCGGCGCCGGAGTGGCGTGAGACGGGGCTCGCCCGCTGGACCGAGGCGGCCCTGAAGCACCTGCGCTCCGCCGAGCCGGGCAGCGACCATCAGCTGGCCTGGGCCCGCGCGTTCGCGGCCACGGCGCGCACGGAGGAGCAACTCGACCTGCTTGCCGCGCTGTTGGACGGCTCGGAGACGATCGAGGGCCTGGTCGTCGACACCGAGCTGCGCTGGGCGTTCCTGCAGCGGCTCGCCGCCACCGGGCGGGCCGGTGAGGCGGAGATCGCCGCCGAGGCCGAGCGGGACAAGACGGCGGCCGGTGAGCGGCACGCGGCCACCGCGCGGGCGGCCCGGCCCACCCCGGAGGCCAAGGCGGAGGCCTGGGCCTCGGTCGTGGAGTCCGACAAGCTGCCGAACGCCGTGCAGGAGGCCGTGATCGGCGGCTTCGTCCAGACCGACCAGCGGGAGCTGCTCGCCCCGTACACGGAGAAGTTCTTCGCGGCGGTCAAGGACGTGTGGGAGTCCCGCTCGCACGAGATGGCGCAGCAGATCGCCGTCGGCCTGTACCCGGTGCTCCAGGTCGAGCGGGCCACGCTGGAGACCACCGACGCGTGGCTGGCCACCGCGGAGCCCAACGCGGCGCTGCGCAGGCTGATTTCGGAGTCCCGTTCCGGTGTGGAGCGGGCGCTCAAGGCGCAGGCGGCGGACGCCGCGGCGGCCTGACGTTTCGACGGTTCCGGTGTCGGGGCGCGCGTGTCGTGACATACGCGCCCCGGTACCGGAATGCCACCGTACGGATTACGCCATGGACTTGACCTGACGTCAGCCTCAGTACTCCGAACGCGTTACGCTACCGAACTGTCCAGTGATCTTCGGTACGTACGGGAGTCGCAGTGCAGAGGGTTCGTACGGGGACACCCCCGGGAAGTCCCAAATCCCCCTTCCCGCTGTGGCTGTTGCCCCCGGTCGTGCTCGCCGCCGCGACCGTCGCGGCCACCTATCTCGTGGCCGGTTCGGCTCGGGTCGCTGTGGCCGCGACCGGTGCGGCGGCGGTGCTTCTGACCGGCGCGGCCTGCAATGTGGCGGCCCGCCGCGGCCGCCGGATAGCCGAGCTGAACGCGGCGGCCGAGGAGCGCGAGGAGGCGCTTGCCCGGCAGGAGGCGGAGACCGTCCGGCTCGCGGAGGTACTGCTTCCGGAGGCCGTGGACCGGTTGCGCCGGGGCGAGTTCCCCGAGGACGTACTTGCCTCCCTACATGCCCCCGACGCGCACCTGGCGGTGCTCCGCTCCGTGATCGACGCGGTGACCGCCGAGGAGGACCTGCGTGACTCGGCGCAGCGGGCGTTCGTCAATATCGCCCGTCGCGTGCAGGCGATCGTGCACCAACAGGCCCAGGAACTCCGGGACATGGAGGACCGGCACGGCCACGCCCCGGACGTCTTCGGCGATCTGCTCCAGATCGACCACGGCACCGCCCTGATCGGCCGGCTCGCCGACTCCATCGCCGTGCTCGGTGGCGCGCGCCCCGGCCGTCAGTGGTCGAAGGCGGTGCCGCTGTACTCGGTGATGCGTGGCGCGATGTCCCGGATCATCGACTACCAGCGCGTCGAGCTGCACTCGGTCACCGAGATCGCCGTCGTCGGCACCGCGGTCGAGCCGCTGATCCACGCGCTCGCGGAGCTGCTCGACAACGCGACCCGCTACTCGCCGCCGCAGACCAAGGTCCATCTGACCGCCGTGGACGTGCAGTCGGGGATCGCCATCGAGATCGAGGACGGCGGCGTCTCGATGAGCGAGGAGGCCCGCAGGCGCGCGGAGCGGATGCTCCAGCAGGCGCAGCAGGGCATCGACGTCAACGACCTGGGCGAGTCGCCGCGCCTGGGCCTCGCCGTGGTCGGGCGGCTGTCGCAGGCGTACGGCTTCCAGGTGTCGCTGCGTCCGTCGGCGTACGGGGGTGTGCGTGCCGTTCTCGTCGTGCCGCAGAACCTGATCACTACGGCGGCGAAGGCGACGGGGCTCGCGCATGGCATCGGCGCGTCGTCGGGGCCGCGCCCGGCGGTGGCGGCACCGGCGGCGCGGCAGGCTCCGGCTCCGGCTCCGGCGTCGTACGCGCAGAACCCGCAGAGCTACGCGCAGAACGCGGCACCGGCCCAGGCGCAGGCGCAGGCCCAGGCCCAGCCCCCGGCCGCCGCCCAGCCGCTCCCGGCCCAGGCGTCCGGGCACGTCCCCGCGCACGCGGCGGCCGAGGCGCCCGGCGACGTGCCCGCCCGGCAGCGTCCGTCCACCGGCCCCGTCAACCCGCTTCTGGAGGACGACGTTCCGGTGGTCACCGAGCGCACCGCGAACGGCCTTCCGCAGCGCCGCCGCAGGACCGCGGCGGCACCGCCCGCCGCACCCGCGGCACCGGCCGCTCCTGCCGCGGGCCGCGCCGAGCCGGAGCCCGCGCAGGAGCAGGTGCAGCCGGGCATGTGGCTGGCCGCGTTCCAGAGCGGCCTGTCCGGGGAGCCGGAGGCGCCCTCACGAACACAGCACGGCGGAGGGAACACCACCAGCGGGCCCGGCGTCGCCGAGCCCGCACAGGACAGCGACGCCTCCCCGGCGTCGACCAGCAAGGGGAACGAGCAGTGATGCAGCAGCAAGCCGGGAGTGCCTCCACGCCGTACAACGGGACAAACTCCGGGACAAACATGGACTGGATGCTGAAGGACCTCGCCGAGGGCGTCCCGCAGACCCGGCAGGTGGTGGTGCTCTCCGCCGACGGCCTGCGCATGGCCCAGTACGGCGGTGACACCGACGCCGCCGACCGGCTCGCCGCGGCCTGCGCGGGCCTGCAGAGCCTCGCCGGGGCCGTGGCGGCCGAACTCCCGCACAGCGAGGGCCGGATGCGGCTCGTCGTGATCGAGATGGACGGCGGCTTCTTCTACCTGATGGCCGCGGGCGCGGGCGCGTTCCTCGCCGTACTGGCCGACGAGGGTGTGGACGCGGGCCTGATGGGCCAGCGGATGCGGGACCTCGTACTGCGCATCGGAGAGCACCTCAGCAGCCCGCCCCGGCAGGACGCGGCGGGCTTCTGAGGTGGCACGAAGCCGACCCGACGGACCCGCACCGGACTGGGACGAGGACGGGCCCGAGCGGCTCTATGTCATCACCGGCGGCCGCAGCGGAGCGTCCGCGTCGGCCTCGCTCGACCTGGTCACCCTGATCGTCGCCAAGTCGGGGCCCAGGCCGGGGATGCAGCCGGAGCAGGCGGCGATCGTACGGATCTGCCACCGGCCGCTCTCCGTCGCGGAGATCTCCGCCCACCTGGGCCTGCCGGTCAGCGTCGTCACCGTCCTTCTCAGCGATCTGATCGCCGAGAAGCGGGTGCTTACGCGGCCGCCCGTACCGCCCGCCCAACTCCCCGACATCGCGTTGATTGAGGCAGTGATCGATGGACTACAGAAGCTCTGAGGGCCCCGGCTCCATGGTCACCGCCGGGCCGCGGAGCGAGGACATGCTGCCGCAGACGGCGGCCGCCGCGGTCAAGGTGGTGGTCGTCGGCGGCTTCGGCGTCGGCAAGACCACCCTGGTCGGCTCGGTGAGCGAGATCCGCCCGCTGACGACCGAGGAGACCATGACCCAGGCCGGCGTCGGCGTCGACGACACGGAGGGCGTGGAACGCAAGTCCACCACCACGGTGGCCATGGACTTCGGCCGCATCAGCATCAACGAAGAGCTGGTCCTGTACCTCTTCGGCACCCCCGGCCAGGAGCGCTTCTGGTTCCTGTGGCGCGGCCTCTTCGAGGGCGCACTCGGCGCGGTGGTCCTGGTGGACACCCGCCGCCTGGAGGTCAGCTTCGACGTGATCGGCCGCCTGGAGGAGCGCGGCGTCCCCTTCGTCGTCGCCGTCAACTCCTTCCCGGAGGCCCCTCATCACCCCATCGAGGAACTCCGCACCGCGCTCGACCTGCCGGAGACGGTACCGATCGTGGAGTGCGACGCCCGGATGCGGGCGTCATCACGAGACGTCCTGATGACACTGATGCGCTATCTGCAGAACCTCGCCGCGACTTCGGAGGCATCGTGAGCACCCCTTCTCCCTCGTCTTCGTCCGACGCTGCGACGCCTCCCCCGGGCTGCCCGGCGCACGGTCTCGGCCCGGAGGAGGTGCGGCGCCTCTACGGGCCGGAGGCGGAGACCGACCCCCGCGGCCTCTACGAAAGGCTGCGGGCCGAACACGGCTCTGTCGCACCGGTATTGCTGCCCGGCGACCTGCCCGCGTGGCTGGTACTCGGACACCGCGAGAACCTCGACGTCGCCCGTACGCCCTCGCGGTTCTCCCGCGACTCACGGCGCTGGCGGGACTGGCGCGAGGGCAGGGTGTCCGCCGACCATCCGCTGGCTCCGGTCGCCGCCTGGCAGCCCAGTTGCATCTTCGCTGACGGCGCGGAACACCAGCGGCTGCGCGGCGCGGTCACCGAGTCCCTGGAGCGCATCGACCGGCGCGGTGTGCGCCGCTATGTCACGCGCTTCGCGAACCAGCTGATCGACCACTTCGCCGAGCGTGGCCACGCCGACCTGGTCCAGGACTTTGCCGAGCAACTGCCGATGCTCGTGATGACCCAGCTGGTCGGCATGCCCGACAAGTACGGGCCGCGGATCGTCGAGGCGGCCCGGGACATGCTGAAGGGCACCGATACGGCGGTCCAGAGCAACGAATACATCACTCAGTCGCTGCGCCAACTCCTCACACTCAAGCGCGAGAAGCCGGGCCGTGACTTCACGTCGTGGCTCCTGGAACACGAAACGGCCCTCACCGACGACGAGATCGTCGAGCACGCGCGGCTCGTACTCATCGCCGCCTTCGAGACGACCGCCAACCTGATCGCCAACACCTTGCGCATAGTCCTCACCGACCGGCGCTTCCGTGCGAGCCTGTCGGGTGGTCACATGACGCTGCCGGACGCCCTGGAGCAGGTGCTGTGGGACGATCCCCCGCTCACCACTGTCATGGGACGGTGGGCCACCGGCGACACCGAGCTGGGCGGGCAGAGGATCAAGGAGGGCGACGCCCTGCTGCTCGGCCTCGCGGCCGGGAACGTCGACCCCGAGATCCGGCCCGACCTGGCCACCCCGGTACACGGCAACCGTTCCCACCTCGCCTTCAGTGGCGGCCAGCACGAGTGCCCGGGCCAGGACATCGGGCGCGCCATCGCCGACACCGGCATCGACGCCCTGCTCGCCCGTCTGCCCGACCTGGAACTCGCGGTGCCGGAAAGCGAGTTGCCGCGCGCGGCGTCCATGATGTCCCACCCGCTGGTGGCACTCCCGGTGACCTTCACACCGCGTGGCACGGAGACCACGAGTTCCGTGTCCGCACCGCGGCAGCTGGCGACGCCCCTTCCGGAGGAATCGACGTCATCCCCGGCGGTGGCCACGCCAACGCCGCCGCGCACCGCCCGCAGGTCGTGGTGGTCACGGCTGTTCCGCTAGGTCCTGTCGTCACACTCCCCGTCACCCGCCCGCCCGCGAGGCCGGCGGGCGGGTGACGACAGGGGCTCACCCCACCCGGGCCACCACCCGCATCGGCACGTGGTCAGGGTGAGCCATCGCCGACGCCGCGGCTCGTGGTTCGTGGCCCGGCAGCGGGCGAAGGTGCCAGCGGCGCAGAATCGTCGCCAGTGCGATCGTCGCCTCCGTCCAGGCGAAGGCGTCCCCGATGCACTTGCGGTTACCCGAGCCGAACGGCACGAACTCCTCGCGTCCGAGCCCCGCGCGCCGTTCCGGCAGCCACCGGTCGGGGTCGAAGGCGTCCGCGTCGGCATATATACCTGGGTCGCGGTGGAGCGCGTACAGGCTGAAGGCGATCTCGGTTCCGGCCGGTACCACGACCCCTCCGAGCTCCACCTCATCGATGGTGCGGCGCATCAGCAGCGTGACGCCGTAGAGGCGGATCACTTCGTCGAGTACCCGCCGGATGGCCGGGAGCCGCGGGACGTCCTCGATGGTGACCGGACGGTCGCCCACCACCTCGTCGATCTCGGCGATCACCTGCTTTTCCACGTCGGGGTGGCGGGCCAGCTCGTGGAAGGCCCACGACAAAGTGGACGCCGTCGTCTCAGTACCGGCGAACAGGATGGTGACGAGCTCGTCGCGCACCTCTTCATCGGTCAGTGCCTCACCCGTGTCCGCGTCGCGGGCGTCGAGCAGCACGGACAGCAGGTCGGCCCGGCCCGTGGCACCGGAGCGGCGGGTACCGGCGATGACCTCGTCGATGACACCGCGCATGCTCGCCGACGCGGCGTCGAAGTCACGGTTGGGCTTGATCGGTAGCCGGTCCAGGAGCTTGGGGGATGCTGCCCGTATCAGCATGTTCTTGAGAATGATCGGAAGGTCGCGGCGTACGGCCTCGACGGCGGGGCGCCCGATGTCGGTGGAGAACATCGTCTCGGCCAGGGTCTCGATGGTGTACTGACCCATCACCTGCTCAAGGGCGAGCTCCTGACCGTCGACCCACGACTCGGCGAGCGCCATGGCGCGGCTGCTCATCACGTCGGCGTACCCGGAGATGCGCTCCTTGTGGAACATGGGCTGCATGAGTCGCCGGTGCCTGCGGTGAATCTCACCGCTCGCGGTCGCGAGCCCCTCTCCCACCAGCGGGCGGACCCGGTCGTAGAGCCTGCCCTTCTCGAAGCTACGAGCCTTCTTGACGGTGATCTCATGGACCAGCTCGGCAGTGGTGGCGACATACATGGGCAGGGTGCCCAGGTCGACGCGCACCAACTCCCCCGTGTTCCGTAGGCCCTTGAGGAAACCGAGTGGATCGCGCCAGAGCTTCAGGACGTGACCGAGAACGGGCAGTGCACCGGGTGCGCGGGGCAGTGATCGCAAGTCAGCTGACACAGGGAGAGTCCTTTACGGCCGGAAACCAGCGGGGACAGGGGCGGAGTGGCGTGGTACGAGATCCCACCACCACGACACCGCCGGAATGTCGAGCGGCCGCAGGCCGGAGTCGACCGGGGTGTCCCGGAATCCCGAGGGCATGTCGGCCGGGTCGTCCGGGGTGGTGTACCGCACCGAGGTGATGCCCCAGTCCTGGGCGCCGCGGATGAAGCTGCCCAGGCTGTCGAGGTACTGACGCAACTGCGGGCTGCCGTCGGCACTCAGCCGCGCGGACAGCCGCAGGAACAGGGTCGTCACCCGGTCCCGCTGGGAGATCGCCAGGTCGAGCGCGGCCTCCGAGTCGAGGCCGCGCTCGCGCTCCAGGACGCGCAGCGCGTTGAGGTAGAAGCCGTCGGTGCGCGCTTCCTTGTGGTACGAGAAGATGTCGTTGTCCCACGTGATGATGAACGACGCCATCTCGGCCGCGGCCCGCACCGCGGCGCGGTCCCTTTCGTGGGGCTGCAGTTCGTAGCCGTACCCCATCTCCAGCATGGGCAGGACGACGGAGGTGGCGCCGTCGTAGAGCCGCATCAGGGTGTAGTCGTTGAGGTCGGGCACGGTGCCCGCGTTGCGGTGGTGGGCCTCCCACACCACGGAGAAGAAGTACTCGCGCAGGGCATCCACCCAGCGCGCGGCCTGCCCCGCGGTGCCGTAGCGGTCGACGCGGCGGCGCAGGTCCCGCAGGCCGTCGGCGAGCGGGTCGTCGAGGAGCATGGGCACCTCGGGGTTCTGGGCGACCCGAAGGAGACGCGACAGATAGCCGGACAACTCCCCCGGGCGGTATCCCAGTTCGCCTTCCTCACAGTGGCCGTCGTCCACGCCGAAGAGCCAGAGGACGAAATCCGAGAGCAGCGAGACGACCTCTTCGCGGCCCTCGGGAAGTATTCGTGCCGAGAATCCGCCTATGTCATGGGAGACGAGTCTGCCGCGCAGCTCGTCGGAGCCGATGCGGAACGTTTCTGCCCATGCGGCGGTGCGCCGGTCGATGACCAGGTGCCGGGGATGGATCGCTGCGGCGAAGGGCGAATAGATGGGCGGAACGGCCAGCTGGGACCCCACTGGGAATCACTCCCGTCGCGGGGCGTGACCCACGCCCCATAGTGAACAAGGCGCTCCGCATCGTAGCCGCTGTTGAAAATGGAAGTTACGGCCTGTGTGAAGCATCACTTACCGGCTGTTAGCGGTTTGAACGGGCGAGGTACGGGTTCTGTCAGGACGTCAAAGCCGCGTATCGCTCGCGCAGTTCCGCCACCCCGCGCGCGGTGAGCGCCCCATGCACCCGAAGCCGGGCTATCCCACCGTCCGGATAGATGTTCAGGCGTACGCGGGTCGCGGTGGCCGGGGTCGGGAGCTTGATGCGGTGCAGGGTGTCGGGTTCGAGCGGGGTGCGCGGCAGGATCTCGAACCAGTCACCGTCGTCCCCGCTCTCGCCGTCCCCGGCGTTGCCGTCCTGGCCCTCCAGGGACACCCAACCCGCCGCGTTCCCCTTGTAGTACGCGGTGTCGATCTCCACGGCGCGGATCTCGCCCTGGCCCGCGAGCCGCAGCCGTACCCAGTCGTGGCCGTGGTCGCGGCGGCGCCGGGTCTCCCAGCCGTCCTCCATCTTGCGGGAGAGGTCGGGCAGGACGATGTTGCCGGGCGCCGAGAAGAAGCGGTCCGAAGCGTCTTCCACGACACCGCCGTTGAGGACGGAGGCGAGGTCGACGGTGCCGAGCAGGTCCAGCCACTCGGGGTCGGGCACGACCTCGCCGTGCACCCGGAAGCGGGCGATCCCGCCGTCGGGGTGCTGGCACAGGCGTACGTGGGTGTAGCGGCGCTCGGCGGCGGGGCCGGTGACCTCGAAGCCGTTGGCGGCGTGGCCGTACACCCGGGTCGGGGGCACGAGGTCGTCCCACTTCACCTCGTCGGCGAGGAGTTCCTCGGGGGTGGGGGTGCCGGGGAACGCGGCGGCCTGGATGCTTACGCGCTGCGGGTAGTTGCCACGGAAGTGCGCCGTGTCGACGACGACGCCGCGGATCACGCCGGGCGTGCCGAGGCGGATGACGGCCCAGTCGTGGTCTCCGGGCGCGGGAAACGGGTTCGCGGCGCCGGACCCCCGACGGCGCCGGGTCTCCCAGCCGTCCATGACCTTGCCCTTGTGCCCGAAGTGCTCGGGGTCGAAGACGGCCGGGTGGCGCAGGAGCAGGTTCTCGCGCTCGGCGAAGAACTCGTCGTTCGCGGCGACGACGGCGCCGCCGAAGCGCCGGTCGGCGAGGTCGACCAGGTCCGTGAAGCCGAAGTCGCCGGAGCCGATGCCAGAGCCGGTGCGGTAGTCGGCGTACGGGTCGCCGCCCGCGTAAGGAGATGCGTCATAGGTCGAGGTCATGCCTGCAGCTTGGTACGGAACAAACAGTCACGTCCATCGAAACTTTTTGAAGCAATTGTTAAGCTCACTTGATGAATTCCATGGCGTATCTGGAGCTGTACAGGAAGTCATCCGCGGACATCGAGGCAGAGCGTGATGCCACTCTTGAACGGCTCGGCCCGTCGGCGCCTGAGGTCAGGCGCGCGGTTTCCGAACTGCTGCGGTCCCGGCGGTTCAAGTACCCGCTCGCGGTGCTACCCATGATCGTCCACGCCGTCGAGACCGGCGATCCCGCACCGGCCGTCCCGCTGGCTGTCGTCCACGACCTGTGGTGGACGTCGGCGTGCTACCTGGACGACGCGGCCGACGGCCAGGCAGCGGTCGGCGCCGGTGACCTCGGCGAGAGCGAAGCGCTGCTCGCGACCGCCATCAGCGGAAACTCGTTACCCCTGCTCGTGGTTCGGTCGCAGCGGATCCCGCGCTCGGCACGCGACGCGCTGACGGCCGAGCTCGTGAACTGCTGGATCGCCGCCACCGAGGGCCAATTGGCGGACCTCGGCGCAGACACGGGTACCGCCACCCGGAGCGCCGTGGTCGCGGCCTACCGCGGCAAATCCGGCGCCCCGTTCAGCATGGTCACGGCCATGGGTGCGGAATTGGCCGGTGCCGAGAAGCACCGGGTGGAGACCTGGCGCGAGTTCGGGAACGTATTCGGCGTCCTGTGGCAGGTATTCAACGACCAGGACGACATTGTGACCGGCCGCCACGAAGACTTCCGGAACGGCACCGTGACCTATCTGCTCGCGTGCGCCCTCGAAGACGTGGCACCCCGGACCAGGCAACACATCCTGGACCTGCACGCCACCGCGGCGCGTTCCCGGCGGGCCAGGGCTGAGCTCACCGAGGTTCTCCTTTCGCCCGCCGTTCTCGGCCGGTACGAGGAGGACATCAGCGGGTTCCGCGGGGAGGCGTACCGCCTGCTCGACGAACTGGGCGGCGACGCGGCCCATCTGTCGATGCTCCACGAGCTCGTGGACCTGGCGTCCCAGGTGCTCCTCCGGACGGTTACGACGTCCGAGGGAGCGGCTTCGAGCTGAGCAAAGCGCTACCGTCCAGGCATGCCGATCCGGGAAAGCCTGACCGTGGAACGCCACCTCGACGTCCTGCGCGACGCCGGGAGCGAGCTGGCCGCGGCCGCCGAGAAGGCCGGCCTCGACGCGCCCGTGCCGAGCTGTCCCGGCTGGACGGTACGCGACCTCCTCGAGCACACCGGCGGCGTACACCGCTGGGCCGCCGCCTACGTCACCGGCCGCCGCACCGAACCGTTCCCGCGAGCGGAGGTCGACGAGCTCATCGCGCCGCCGAGCGCCGGGACCTCGCCGGTGACCTGGTACCGCGACCGCCACACCGCCCTGGTCGAAGCCCTCGCCACCGCCGACCCGGAGCTGAAGTGCTGGGCGTTCCTGCCCGCGTCCTCCCCGCTCGCCTTCTGGGCCCGACGCCAGGCCCACGAGACCACGGTGCACCGGGTCGACGCCCAACTCGCGGCCGGGCAGCGCCCGTCGGTCGCCACCGACGTGGCCGTGTGCGGCCTGGACGAACTCCTCGGCGGCTTCTGGTCCCGCCCGGACCGCGCGGCCCGGCTCCTCGGCCCGACCCCGCGCACGCTCGCGCTGCGGGCGACGGATGCGGAGGCTTCCTGGCGGATCCAGTTCGGTACGGAGGACCTGGTCGTGGTGCGGCACGACAACGGTGATCCGGTGGACTGCCGCCTGAGCGGTCCGGCCGAGGCGCTGTACCTGCTGCTCTGGAATCGGACCGGTACGTCCGGCCTCGACGTCGACGGCGACGCTACGCTCCTCGACCTGTGGCAGGACAAGGCCCAGGTCCGCTGGGGCTGAGCCCGAACTCGCACCACACGATCTTCCCGGGGTTCCGCTCCCCGACGCCCCACTTGTCCGCGAACGCCGCGACGAGCAGCAGCCCCCGCCCGTCCTCGGCATCCGGTCGCCGGACCGGGAGTCGTACGTCGCCGTCGCCGCTGTCGTGCACTTCGACGCGCAGGACTCCGTCGGTGTGCAGCGCGAGATGCAGCCGGAAGCCGCGGCCGGGCGGTACGCCGTGCACCAGCGCGTTGGTCGCGAGCTCGCTCACGCAGAGCAGTACGTCGTCGCTGCGGGCGTCGGCGCCCCAGTCGGCCAGCGCGCGATGGGTGAAGGTCCTGGCTTTGGGGATGGACCTGCGCTCGCGGCGGTAGAACGCCTCGCGGCGGAACGGGAGTTGGGGTTCTTTGTTCATGGGGCGACTGTCACTGTCGGTGACTAGTCTTGTGCAGTGCGTCGACTCGTACATCTCAGATGTACGACCTTTGTCGGGGCGGACGGAGGGTCCGCAGGGGAATGGGGGCAGGCATGAACGCATCGCAGAAGAAACTGCATTCGTGGCACGCACTGGGCGCGATGATCGCCAACTTCCGCCGGTTCGCCGGTGTGAAACAGGCGGAGCTGGCGCGGCAGCTGTGCATCAGCGAGGACAAGATGGCGTCGATCGAGCAGGGACGGCGGCCGCTGCACCTGGATCTCGCCATCCTGATCGACCAAGTCCTCGAAACGAAGAAGGCGTTGGAGACCTTCGTCTCCCGGATGCCGCAGAAGGAGAAGTTCCCGCTGCCGGTCCAGGAGTTGGTGGAGTACGAGCAGGAGGCGCGGATGATCCTGTGGTACGAGACGCAGAACGTGCCCGGGCTGCTGCAGACCGAGGACTACATGCGGGCGGTCTTCGCCAACCGCTATCCACCGGTCGCCGAGGACGAGGTGGACGAGTGGGTGGCCGCCCGGCTCGAACGACAGCAGATCTGGGAGCGGGACCGGCCGCCTTGGGCGCACTTCATCGTCGAAGAGGCTGCTCTGAAGAAGCAGTTCGGCGGGCAGGAGGCCTGGTGGGCCACGCTGCGCAGGATGCGCGAGGTCAGTGAACTCCAGTCCGTGGGCCTACAGATCATGCCGATGGACGTCATCCCGCACGCGGGCCTCGCCGGCCCGTTCATCCTCCTGGAGACGCACGAGAACGAGCGCCTGACGTATCTGGAGGTCCAGCGGCTCAGCGTGCAGATCGATGATCCGGAAGAGGTCAGCTTCTACCAGTCCAAGTATGGGATGCTGCAATCGCAGGCCCTGTCCCCTAGCTTCAGCGCCCAACTGCTGGACGGTCTTCTAGGAGAATCATGAAGCACTGGTTCAAGTCGAGCTACAGCAGCGACGAGGGCGGCGCGTGCGTCGAAGTGGCCTACGACTGGTACAAGTCCAGCTACAGCGCCGACGAAGGCGGCTCCTGCGTCGAGGTCGCCACCCACCCCTCCGCCATCCACATCCGCGACTCCAAGGACCCCGAGGGCCCGATACTCACCGTCTCCCCCGCCACCTGGGCGGCCTTCGTCTCGCTCAGCGGCAGGGGGTAAGCAGAACCGTGGGTGGGGGAATGGCGGAGTCGTACGTCGTACGGGTTGTGCCCGAGGCGGACGAGGATGCGGCCGAACTGGACGCGCTGGCCCAGCAGTTGCGGGCCGAGCTGCTCGAACTCGACGTGGACGGCGTCGAACCGCTGGCCGCCGCGGAGGACGTGCCGCCGCAGGCCAAGGGTGTCGGCACCACGATGGGTGCGCTGCTCGTCCGGTTCGGCATCACGCAGGGGGCGCGTGCCGTGGTGAACGCCGTGAAGCGGTGGGCCGCGCGCAGCGAGAGGTCGGTGGAGATCACCTTCGGTGAGGACACCCTGAAGGTGACGGGCATCAGCCCGGAGCGGCAGGAGCAGCTGATCGAGGTCTGGCTTGAGCGGCAGAACATCTCGTCCTGACCTGCCGGAGCTGCCTACCGGGCCACGGTCCGCGCTCGTCGTCACCGTTTCGTCGTACGCAGACGCCGGTCTCGCCCGGCTGCGGGCGCCTGCCCGGGATGCGGAGGCGCTGGCGGAGGTTCTGGGCTCCCCGGACATCGGCGGCTTCGACGTGCGCGGCCTGACCGACCCGACGGCGCAGGAGATACGCGGCGGGGTCGACGACTTCCTCGCCGGGCGCGGGACGGACGAGCTGCTGCTCGTGTACTTCTCCTGCCACGGGCTGCTGGATGCGCGCGGGCGCCTGTACTTCGCGGGCGCGGACACCCGGAAGGACCGGCTCGCGTCGTCCGGCGTCGAGGCCGGGTGGCTGCTGGAGCAACTGGACGAGTGCCGGGCGCGGCGCCAAGTGGTGGTCCTGGACTGTTGCTTCAGCGGGGCGTTCGCGCAGGGGGCGAAGGCGGACGACCAGGATGTGAACCTCGGGCACCGGCTCGTGGGCCATGGGCGCGGGCGGGCCGTGCTGACGGCCTCGCGGTCGCGGGAGTACTCGTTCGAGGGCGAGAGTCTGACGGGGGCGGCGGGCGCCCCGAGCGGTTCGGTGTTCACGACCGGGCTTGTCGACGGGTTGCGTACGGGTGCGGCCGACAGGGACGGCGACGGGTACATCTCGGTCGAGGACGCTTTCGACCATGCGGCGGCATACGTGGCGGAGCGGGGGGCGGAACAGACGCCGCAGCGTTGGGTCTACGGCGCCGAGGGCAGGATCTGGCTCGCCCGGACCGCCGTACCGGCCGCCGCGGAGCCCGACCTGCCGGAGGCCGTACGGGTGGCCCTGGACAGCCCGCTGCCCGCGGTCCGCATCGGCGGCGTGACCGTACTCGGCGAGTGGCTGTCCGACGGGGACATCGGGCGCGCCCGACTGGCCCAGCGGCACCTGAAGCGCATTGCCGGGAGCGACATCCCGACGGTCGCGCAGGCCGCACGCGCGCTGCTCCCTTCGCCAGTCGCCCCGCCGCCCGCGGAGACCAAATCGACGCCTGCGCCTTCGCCCGCGCCCGCGCCCGCGCCCGCGCCCGCGAAAGCCAAAACGGTGCCCTCGCCTCCGCCCGTGCCCGCTCGCTCGCGCGGGAAGGCCGGACCGGTGCCCCCGCCCCGGTCCGCTTCGACGCGCGCGAAGGCCGCCACAGTGCCGGGCCTGCTGCACGCCCTGCCGGTCTGGGAGACCTCCGGCAGCACCGCGCAGGAGCGGTGGCTCACCGCGATGGCCGTTCACCCCACGGCCCCGCTGGTCGCCACCGCGGTCGACGGCGGACAGCCACAGCTCTGGGCCCCGGTGGAGGGCCGCCTTCTGCACACCCTGCACGGCCATGACGATGCGGTCCGGGCACTGGCCTTGAGCCCGTACGGGAGCCTGCTTGCCACGTCGAGCTATGACGGCACCGTACGGCTCTGGGACACACAGAACGGACGGCACCTGAACACCCTGAGGAGCGAGCTGGGGCTGTTCTCCGAACGGCTCACCATCGCTCCGGACGGCCGGCTGCTCGCCACCGACGATCTCGACTGCACGGTTCAGGTATGGGAGTCGCCGACGGGTCGGCCGGTGCTCCGGGTCGACAAGGACACCCAAGGGCATAATCCGTTCGTCACGGCGCTGGCCTTCAGTCCCGGCGGTCACACACTGGCCGTGGGGACCGACGCGGGGGTTGTGCGGGTGCTGGACATCGGCTCGGGCAAGCAGTTGGTGCGGTCGAAGTGCCACGACGGCTGGGCGAACCATTTCGCGTTCAGTCCCGACGGCCGGTGGTTGGCCAGCGCCAGCAGCGCGAACAGCTCGGTCCTGCTCTGGGACACCCAGAAGTGGCGACGCAAGCCTCGACGCATCCAGGTCGACGAACTCGGCGCGGACCGCGTCGTGTTCAGCCCGGACGGAAGCCTCCTGGCCGTCGGTAATGGACTCGACGTACGTCTACTCCGTCCGGACACCGGTCAACATCTGGCCACGCTGGGTGAAGACCTCGGCAACGCCACCGATGTCTTCGACTTCAGCCACGACGGCGCGCGCTTGGCCGCGGTTGGCACCCTCGGCGAGGTGAGTGTCTGGGACACATGGACCGGGCGGCAGCTCCACCGTCTGACGGGCGGTCACGGGATCAAGGCCGGGCACGTCGGATTCACCCCGAACGACCGTCACCTCGTCACAGGAGGCGACGACGGCGTCTACGTCTGGCAGTTGCGCTGAGACGCCGCCGTCCGCAACGCCTCAAGGACCCGAGCCACCGCAGGCCCCTCCTCCGCACCCCGGCGCACCGCCGCCACCACGTGCCGTCTCGGCTGGTCGCCGGACAGGACGCACATCGCCACGCCCGCCCGCCGCACCGCCGCCATCCGCGGCACGAGCGCGATGCCCATGCCCGACTCGACCATGGCCATGATGGCTGTCCAGCCAGCGGCGCTGTGGGCCTGTTCCGGTACGAAGCCCGCAGCCTCGCACGCGGCGAGCGTGATCTCCGACCAAGGGCCGCTGCCGCCGAAGATCCATTGCTCTCCGGCCAGGTCCGCCAAGTGCAACTCCCCCTCCGCGGCACGGGGGTGGTCCACCGGCAGCGCTACGTCCAGGGGGTCGGCGAGCAGCGGGATCCGCGTGAATTTCGGGTCGCGGGCCGTGGGGGCGTGCGCGGCCAACGACAAGGCCAGGTCCACTTCGCCCGCCGAGAGCAGGTCGTACGACTCGGCCGCCTCCGCCTCCCGTACCCGGACCTCAAGGGCGGGTGCCGCGGCGCGAAGCTCCCGTACCGCCGGGACGACAAGCGCGGGGACCGCCGTCGAGAAGGCGCCGACCCGGACCTCGCCCGCCTCGCCCCGCGCATAGCCCGCCAACTCGGCGTCCGCCCGCTCCAGTTGGGCGAAGACCGCCTCCGCGTGCCGGAGGACGAGATGGGCCGCGTCCGTCAGGCGTACGCGGCGGCCGTGGGCCTCCAGGAGCGGTACGCCTACCTGTTTGCTCAGGTTCGACAGCTGCTGCGATACGGCCGAGGGGGTCATGAGCAGGGCCTCCGCGGTGGCCGTGACCGTGCCCCGGTCCCGCAGCGTGCGGAGGATCTGCAGCTTCTTGATGTCCCACTCGGTCATGTCAGCAACCTACTTGCCGCTTCCGGCGCGGCTCGCGCCCAGCACGACCCCGCCGAGGATCAGGGCCATGCACAGGACCTGGAACCAGCCCGTGGCCTCGCCGAGCACCGCGTACGAGAGCAGCGCGACGCAGACCGGCTGAAGGTAGTAGATGACCCCGGCGCGGGCGGCGCCGATCAGCGAGATGGCCTTGTTCCAGGCGAAGAAGGCGACCGCGGAGGACACCACGCCCACGTACAGGAGCGGCGAGACCGTGTCCACGGTCGGCGTGAAGCCGCCCTGGACGGCGACGCTCACCGCGTACACCGGAGCGAGCATCACCGCGCCGAGCAGGAACGACGTGAACAGGAAGGCCGGGCCGCCGATGTCCGCGGGCTTACGGCGAAGCAGCGCGCTGTACGACGCGAAGCACAGGGCCGCGGCCAGCATCCACAGGTCGCCCGCGGTGAAGTCCAGGGCGAGTGAGCCCTTGCTCACGAGCAGGAGTACGCCCGCGCAGGCGACGAGCAGGCCCGTGATGCGGCGGGCGCCGAGCCGGGTGCCGCCGAGGCGTTCGTAGGCCGCCATGACGACCGGCGAAGCGGCCATGATCATGCCCATGTTTCCGGCGGAGGTGGAGATGCCCGCCTGGTTGACCAGGGTGTTGTAGACCGTGACGCCGAGCAATGAAGCAAGGAGTACGAAGCCGAAGTGGCGGCGGATCGCGTGCCGCTCGCGCCAGGCGGCGCGGGCCGCGAACGGGGCGACGGCCACGAGGGCGACGATCCAGCGCCAGAACGCGTGCTGGATGGGCGGGACGGTCTCGGCCAGGGCACGGGCGGTGACGAAGCTGCCCGACCAGACGACCGTGGCGACGGTCGCGAACACGATTCCCAGTCCGGCGGCGGACGCGGTCCTGCGTCGCGGGGCGGCCGGGGGCTGGGGTGTCGGTGCTGTCGGTGCTGTCGTGGTGCTGCTGCGGACCTGGTCGAGGAGTGCCACTCACTATCCCTTCGGCGTCTCTTGATCACTTTCTTGATCGCTTTCGGGATCTACCGTCGCACTCCACCTTCACTCAGGTCTATCGAAAAGTTTCGATAATTCTCTTTAGGTGAACTGAACGATTAAGGCATGAAAAAGTCGAGCGGGGTCCGCGTGATGGCGGACCCCGCTCGACCGGAAAGCTAAAAGCTGCGGCGTCAGCCCTGCTGCTTCTGCTGCTTGCGGGACTTGTCGCCGACCATCACCAGACCGGCGATGACCAGGAACAGCACGATGGGGGCCACGACGTAGAGACCGAGGGTCTCGACCACGCTCAGGCCCGGGCCGGGGTCGTCGCCGTCGTCGGGCGTCAGCGCGAGCGCGGGGGACGACATGAGCAGCATCATCAGCGTCGTACCGGCTGCTACGGCGCCGGCGCGCAAGGCGTTCTTCTTGTCCACAGGGCCAACGTAGCGAATGCCCGTACCGCCCGCGCGGCCGGGGTGCCCGTACGGGACCGTCACGCCCGTAGGCCCTGCTGGCCCAGCGCCGTGGCCAGGGCATGCAGCCGGGGCGCGGCGGCGAGGTCCTCCAGGGTCACCGGGCGGCCGGTGGCGTCGGCGACGGGGAGCCGCCAGTTCGGGTACGCGTCGCAGGTGCCGGGGACGTTCTGCGGGCGGCGGTCGCCGACCGCGTCCGGGAGCCAGAGGCCGACCATGCGGGCCGGGGTGCGGAGCAGAAAGGCGTAGAAGGCGCGGATACGGGCCTGTTCGTCCGTGCTGCCCGGGGGCAGCAGGCCGAGCCGGGCGAGCGCGGCCAGCCACTCCCCGACCTCGGCGGCCTCGCCCGCCAGCGCCGTGGCGAGCGGGAAGCCGTCCCCCGAGCCCTCCGGGGCGGGCAGCAGGCCGAGGCGGTGCCGGAGCCGGACGTGTGCGCCGGTCAGCCGGGCCGCGGTGGGCGGCAGGTCGTGGGTGGTGACGGTGGCGAGGCAGTCGGGGCGCCAGTCCTCGGGCGGCAGCGGGCCGCCGTTGCCGTCCCAGTCGCGCTCGAACCAGAGGACCGAGGTGCCGAGCACGCCGCGCTCCCGCAGCGCCTCGCGCACGCCGGGCGCGACGGTGCCGAGGTCCTCGCCGATGACGGCGGCGCCCGCGCGGTGCGCCTCCAGGACGAGGATCGCGAGCATGGCGTCGGCGTCGTAGTGGACGTACGTGCCCTCGGTGGGCGGCCGTCCCTCCGGGATCCACCACAGCCGGAACAGCCCCATCACATGGTCGATCCGGAGCGCCCCGGCGTGCGCGAGCAGGCCACGCAGCAGATCGCGGAACGGGGCGTAGCCGACCGCCGCGAGCGCGTCCGGGCGCCAGGGCGGCAAACCCCAGTCCTGGCCACGGGAGTTGAAGGCGTCGGGCGGCGCGCCGACGGTCATGCCCGCGGCGTGGCAGGCCCGCTGCGCCCAGGCGTCGGCGCCACCCGGGTGCACGCCCACGGCCAGGTCGTGCACGAGCCCGATGCCCATACCGGCCTCGCGCGCGGCCCGGTCGGCGGCGGCGAGTTGGGTGTCGGTGAGCCAGGCGAGCCGGCAGTGGACGTCGATACGGTCGATCAGCTCGGCCGCGGCCCGCGCGATGGCCGGGGACGCCGGATCGGTCAACTCCTTGGGCCAGTCCCGCCAGTCGGGGCCGTGCCGTTCGGCGAGCGCGCGGTAGGTGGCGTGCGTCTCCAGGGCCGGGCCCTGGGCGGCGAGGAAGTCGCAGTAGGCGGCGCGGCGTCCGGGGCTGAGCGGGACGTCCAGGATCAGTTCGAGCGCCGCCGACTTGAGCGCCCACACCGCGTCCCGGTCGATCAGCGCACCCTCGCGGAGCACCGCTTCGCGCCGCCGCTCCGCCCGTTCGAGCAGGTCGGCGGCGCGCTTACGCGCGTCCGGGGAGAGATGGGCGTACTCCGGGATGTCCTCGATCCGCAGATGCACCGGGTCCGGGAAGCGGCGGGACGACGGGCGGTACGGGGACGGGTCGGTGGGCTCCCCGGGAGCCGCCTGCACGGCCGCGTGCAGCGGGTTGAGCTGGAGGAAGTCGACCCCGAGCGCCCGGCCCGACCAGGCCGCGAGATCGGCGAGGTCCCCGAGGTCACCCATGCCCCAGGAGCGGGTGGAGAGCAGCGAGTAGAGCTGCACGAGCAGCCCGTACGACCGGCCCGGCGGCGGCTCGGGCGCACGCGCCGGGGCGACGACGAGGTGCGCGTCGGCGGTACGTCCGTCGGGCGCTTCGGCGTGCAGGGCGTGGACGCCTAACGGGAGCGCGGGGACGGGGAGTTCGGCCTCGCCGCTCTCCGCGGTGCTCACGGTCGCGGTCACGGTCCCGCCCTCTTCGGTGGCGATACACAGCCGGGTGCCGGGCGGGAGTGCCGTGAGGGCCGGTGCGGGGGCGTCCGGCCACTGCACCACGGTGGGCGGCAGGAGCCGGTCGCGCAGCTCGGCCTCGCGGGCCGCGAGCGCGGCGCGCACCGCCTCCGGCGACGAGGCGTCCACGCCGAGCGCGGCGAGGGCCGCGACGACGGTGGGGGGCGGCGCCTGGACCGTGCGGTCGGGGGCGGGGTTGTAGGAGGTGGCGACGCCGTGGAGGGCGGCCAGCCGGTCAAGGGTCATCCGCGCGCCCCCGGAAGTCTTCTCGTACGAGTACGTCGAGAGGGGTCCAGCACATCGACGGGTTTAGCACACCGGCCGGTCCCGGCGGCACATCGACTCAGCCCGTCCGGCGTTCGAGGACGAGCCCCGCCCGTCTCCGGCGAAAGGGGCTCTGGGGGCGCAGCCCCCAGGTGCGGTCACCGAGCCGGCGGCACGGACATGTGATCCGTAAGACCTAGTGCGTCGAGGGGTCGAGTCCCGAGGCCGTGCCGGTGGCGGTCGGCTCGCTGGTCAGCGGGGCGGCGTCGGCGAGCGGGGGTTCGCTGGTCAGGGGCTCGGCGTCCGCCAGCGGGGGTTCGCTCGTCAAGGGAGGTTCCACACAGCAGGAGCAGGAGCCGAGCAGCCCGGAATCCGGGTCGGACACGAGGGAGAGGTCCGGCAGGCCGCGCGGCTCCGGGCGTTTGGAGAGCGCGTCGAGCAGGAGCTGTGCCGATGCGGCCACGAGGGCCTCCTTGAGGTGAGTGGCAGGGTCAGACAGCAGCCCTACCCAGGGAATCGGATCGCATGCAACCAACGTGTTTCGGCTCACAATTTGTTCCCGGCACGGAGGTTCGCCGCAAACCCTTCGCCGGGGCTCGCATGATGGACGCCACCGCCCCACTCGCGCCACCCAAGGCCACGGAGTGGACCTGGCGCATACTCCCGTTGACACTGTCGGCGCGGTGGTGGTGGGCTCGGGTCCACCCTGGCGCCCTTGTGTCGGCGGGGCCGTCGAGGGGGCCTCAACAGGCCGGATCAGAAGGGCAGGAGGGCCGTGCAGGTGCGGCGCAGGAAGAGGGCCGTAGCGATCGCGGCCGCCGTGATCAGCGGACTGCTCGGCGGCGCGCCCGGCGCTCTGGCCGCACCCCCGGGCCCGGCACTCACCGCCCCGGACTTGCCCGGCTCCCCGGAGCGCGAGGGCGACGGCTCGCTCCCCGCGGTGTGGCCAAGGCCACAGTCGATGACGGCCGCGGGGCCGTCCGTGCCGCTCGGCGAGGATGTGACGCTTGTCACTGACGAGGGTGCGGATCCGTACGCGATCGAGGCGCTGCGCACCCTGTTCCGCGCGGCCGGGGCCCGTCAGGTCACCGAGGTCTCCGGGGCTGGCTCGACGGCGTCACTGCCCTCACACGGCCTGGTGGTGCGCGCCGGTGACGACACCGCGCCGGGCGACCGCTCCGGAGCCGAGGCCGCGCTGCGCGCCCTGCGCGCCCCCGCGCGCGGCGATCTGCCGGAGGGCGGGTACCGGCTCGCCGTGGGGCAGGTCGCGGGCCGCGACACGGTCGCGCTCGCCGGGACCGGCGCGGACGGCCTCTTCCACGCGGCCCAGACCCTCCGGCAGCTGCTCGCCGACGGGGCCGGCACGACGTACGACAAAAGCACCCATATCCCGGGTGTACGGGTCCGCGACTGGCCCGGCACCGCCGTGCGTGGCCTGGCCGAGGGGTTCTTCGGCACGCCGTGGAGCCGTGAACAGCGGCTCGCGCAACTGGACTTCATGGGCCGTACCAAGCAGAACCGGTATGTGTACGCGCCCGGCGACGACCCGTACCGACAGGCGCGCTGGCGCGAGCCGTACCCGGCCGAGCAGCGGGCCGACTTCCGTGCCCTGGCCGAGCGGGCCCGCCGTAACCACGTGACGCTCGCCTGGGCGGTGGCGCCCGGGCAGGCCATGTGCATGGCGTCCGAGGACGACACCAAGGCGCTACTGAAGAAGGTCGACGCCATGTGGGCCCTCGGAGTGCGCGCGTTCCAGCTCCAGTTCCAGGACGTCTCGTACCGCGAGTGGCACTGCGACGAGGACGCCAAGGCATTCGGCTCCGGGCCCGAGGCCGCCGCGCGGGCGCAGGCGCGGGTGGCGGGCGCGGTGGCGGAGCATCTGCGGGAGCGGTACGGCACCGAAAACACCGCGGGTGCAGCGGCGCTCTCGCTGATGCCGACCGAGTACTACCAGGAGGGCGCGACCGCCTACCGCAAGGCGCTCGCCGAGGGCCTCGACCGGCGGGTGCAGGTGGCGTGGACCGGCGTCGGCGTGGTGCCGCGCACCATCACCGGGCGCGAACTGGCCGGGGCCCGCGAGGCGTTCGGGCACCCGCTGGTCACCATGGACAACTATCCGGTCAACGACTTCGCGCAGGATCGTATCTTCCTCGGCCCCTACATGGGCCGGGAACCGGCGGTCGCGTCGGGCTCCGCGGGGCTGCTCGCCAACGCGATGGAGCAGCCCGCGGCCTCCCGTATCCCGCTGTTCACGGCCGCCGACTACGCCTGGAACCCGAAGAGTTACCGGCCGGGCGAGTCCTGGCGGGCGGCCGTCAACGACCTGGCGGGCCCGGACGAGAAAGCTCGCGAGGCGGTCCGCGCGCTGGCCGGAAATGACGCGTCCTCGGTGCTCGGCGCCGATGAGTCCGCGTATCTGCGGCCGCTCATGGACGCGCTCTGGAAGTCCCTGGACGCCGGGTCCGCCGGGGGCTGGGGCAGCCGCGACGCCCGTCTCGACCGCGTGGACGCGGCGGGCAAGAAGCTGCGCGCCGCCTTCACGGTGATGCGCGAGACACCGCGGCGGCTGCGCGACAGCGAGCGCCCCGAGCTGACCGCGCTCGCTACTGAAGTACGGCCGTGGGCCGAGCAGTTGGCGCGGTACGGCGAGGCGGGCGAGCACGCCGTGGACCTGCTGCTCGCCCAGGCGCACGGCGACGGCGCGAAGGCATGGCGGGCCTCGCGCGCCCTGGACGCGCTGCGCGAGCCGCTGCGGGCGAGCCGCGTGACGGTGGGCAAGGGCGTCCTCGACCCGTTCCTCGAGCGCGTCCGCTCCCGGTCCGCGGCCTGGCAGGGCCGCGACCACAAGGCGGGCCGCGTGGACCGGGACGCCGCCTCGTACACGGTGAACCTGAAGCGCCCGCGCCCCTTGGAGGCGGTGACGGCACTCACCGAGCCGGGCACGGAGGGCGCCGTGGAGGCGCATATCCCGGGCGAGGGCTGGCGGCGGCTCGGCAGGCTCTCCGGCTCCGGCTGGACGGAGACCCGCAGCGATGGGGTGCGCGCGGACGCGGTGCGGGTGGTCACCGAGGACCGGGCCGACCGCTCGGCGGTGCACCGGGTCGCGCCGTGGTTCGGCGACACCGGGGACGCCTCGTTCGACCTCGACCGTACGGAGACGGACGCGGAGATCGGCGGCCCCGCGCAGCGCGTAAAGGCGACCCTCGCCTCCCGACGCCCCGGCGACGTACGCGGCCACCTGACCGCGAAGCCCCCCAAGGGCATTGGCATACGGCTGCCGGAATCGGCCCGGCTGCCGCGCGGCGCCGAGGTGCAGCTGCCCATAGAGGTCACGGTGGCGCCGGGCACCCCTACGGGGACGTACGAAGTGCCGCTGACCTTCGGCGAGGAGACCCGCACCCTGACCGTGCGGACGCATCCGCGCACCGGCGGCCCGGACCTGGTCCCCAAGGGGAAGGCCACGTCGTCCGGCGACGAGACGAAGGACTTCCCGGCCTCGGCCGCGGGCGACGGCGATCCGGAGACCCGCTGGTCCTCGCCCGCCGAGGACGACGCCTGGTGGCAGGTGGAGCTGAAGCGCCCGGTCCGCCTGGGCCGCGTGTCGCTCCACTGGCAGGACGCGTACGCGGCGGCGTACCGCATCGAGGTCTCCACGGACGGCAAGCGCTGGCGCACGGCGGCGACGGTCCGCGACGGCAAGGGCGGGCGTGAGTCGGTCCGGATGGACGCGAAGGACGTCCGCTTCGTGCGGGTCCAGGGCGAGAAGCGAGGGACCCGGTTCGGGTACTCGCTGTGGGGTGTGGAGGCTTACGCGGTGCAGGAGTGAAGGCTGGGGGCCTGGCGGCCCCCAGACCCTCTCTTTCTTCACCCCACTATTCACTCAGTACATGTACTTAGTACATACTGATCGCCATGAGCACCCGCCACGTCCTGCTCGGACTGCTCGCCGGAGGTCCGAGCCACGGCTACGACTTGAAGCGGCGGCACGACGAACGCTTTCCGCAGGCCCGCCCGTTGGCGTACGGCCAGGTCTATACGACCCTGCAACGCCTCGTACGGGACGGCCTCGCCGAGGTCGACGGGACCGACGCCGACGGCGGCCCGGAGCGCACGCTGTACCGCGCGACCGAAGCGGGCGACCGTGAACTCGCCGAGTGGCTCGGCCGGATCACGCCGCCCGCGCCCTTCGTGACCAACGAGATCTTCGCGAAGGTCGTCGTCGCCGTCCTGGCCGCGGCATCCGGCGCGGACTGCGACCCGGCGGCCTATCTGGACGCCCAACGCACCGCGCACAAAGCGCGGATGCGCGAGCTGACCGCGGTCAAGACCGCCCCGGGCACGGACCTCGCGACCGTCCTCTCCGCCGACTACGCCCTCAACCACCTCGACGCCGACCTGCGCTGGATGAACACCACCGCCGGTCGCCTCGCCTCTCTCACCGAGGAGATCACCACCGCATGAGTACGACACCGGGGGCCACGCTGATCACGGCGCGCGGCCTGCACAAGGCGTACGGCGCCAACGCCGCGCTGCGCGGCGCGAGTCTTGACCTCGCGCCCGGCGAGATCCTCGCCATCACGGGCGCGAGCGGAAGCGGCAAGTCCACTCTCCTTCACTGCCTCGCGGGCATCGTCACGCCCGACGACGGCTCGGTGGTCTACGCGAGCGAACGCCTTGACCGGGCCCCGGAGGAGCGCCGCTCGCGGCTGCGCCGCACCGAGTTCGGCATCGTCTTCCAGTTCGGCCAGCTCATCCCGGAGCTGACCGTGGCCGACAACGTCGCGCTGCCACTGCTCCTTGCCGGGACCGCGCGGGGGGCGGCCCACGCCAAGGCGGCCGAGTGGCTCGAGCGCTTCGGGGTCCGGGGCCAGGCGGAGCAGCGGCCGGGCCAGCTGAGTGGCGGCCAGGCCCAACGCGCCGCCATGGCCCGCGCGTTGGTGACCGGACCGAAGGTCGTCTTCGCGGACGAGCCGACCGGCGCCCTCGACTCGCTCGGCGGCGAACAGGTCCTGACGGCCCTGACCCACACCGCCCGCGAGACGGACACGGCGGTCCTCCTGATCACGCACGACGCCCAGGTGGCGGCGTACGCGGACCGCGAGGTGGAGCTGCGGGACGGGGTGGTGCGCACGGCGGGCAGCGAGGCGAACCCCGTCGGCGGCGAGGCGGTGCGCCGTGACGGCTGACGCCCTTGTGGCCGCGAAGAGGCGCGACGGCCGCCCCGGCCTGCTCGCCGACGCCCGGCTCGCCCGGCAGCTGCTCCGCGGCTCCGACCGGCGCGAGTGGTGGCGGATCTCGCTGACCGTTCTCGGGGCGCTGCTTGCCACCGGGTTCGCGCTCGCGGCCGTCACCACCGCCGCGCTCGAAGGCAGCTACCGGAACGCGGCGTACGGCAACGGGCTGCTCGACTCCGAGGGCACCCGCCGCGGCGTGATCGCCGCGCTGCTCGGGCTGCTCGTGCCGGTGCTCGGCTTCCTCGGCCAGTGCGCGCGGATCGGCGCCGTGCACCGCGACCGGCGGCTCGCCGCACTGCGCCTGGCCGGGGCGACGCCGCGCCAGGTGCGGCGGATCGCCGCCCTGGAGGTGGGGGTGTCCGGCCTGCTCGGCTCGCTCGCCGGGTTCGCCGGGTTCGGGCTGCTGCTTGCCGTGGCCGGGCACGCTCCGGCGCCGCTCACCTGGGGCTTCCTGGTCCTGGTCACCCTGGCCCTGCCCGCACTCGCCGCGGTGGTCAGCGCCTTCGCGCTGCGGCACGTCGTGGCGTCGCCGCTCGGCTGGGTGCGGCGGGTGCGGCCGGAGGGGGGCCGTACCCGGCCGTTCGTCTCGGCAGGGATCCTCGCGGTGCTCGGCGGGGGGATCGCGGCGCTCCTGGCCGAGGGCCGGGGTGGCCTGTCCGACGCCCTGGTGCCGATCGGGGCGGTCGCCGTCGTCGGCCTGGTCGGCCTCGGCGCCGTGACCCTCTCCGGGGCCTGCGCCAAGGCGCTCGGCCACCGCTTCGCGCGCTCGTCGCGGCCCGCGGTCGTGATCGCCGCCGGGCGCCTTCGCGCCGACCCGTGGGCGGCCGCCCGTACGCACGCGGCCGTGCTGCTCGTCACCGTCGTCGGGGTCGGCTTCCTCGGCATATGGCAGCTCCTGACGGAGCACCTGAAGGTCATGGAAGGCCACACGTTGCCCGCGGAGTACTACCACGGCGGGTTCCGGCTCGTCGGGCTCGGCCTGCTCGTCGCGCTCGCGATCAGCCTCTCCGCGCTCGCCGTCGGCACCGCCGAGTCCCTGGCGACCCAGCGCCGGGCGCTCGCCGCGCAGGTCGCGGCCGGGGTGCCGCGCGCCGTGCTGCGCCGGGCGGTGCTCCTGGAGACGGCGCTGCCGCTGGCGCCCGCCCTGCTGCTCGCCAGCGGCGGCGGAGCGGTGCTCTACGGCGGGTACCGGTGGATCGGCATGGCGGGCTGGCCGTTCCCGCTGCTTCCGCTGCTCGCCCCGGTCGGGGTGTACGTGGTGTGCCTGCTGGCCACCGCGACCGCGCTGCCCTTGCTCGGGCGGGCGGTGCGGCCCGGGCAGCTGCGGTACGCGTAACGCACGTCTGCCGCACGTCCGACACACGTCCTGGGATGGCCCCGCGGGACCCCGTGGCCGTCCCAGGCACGCAAAAACCCGGGTCGTCAGGCAGAGATGCCGTCGATCCGGGCCAAGGCGTCGTCCGCGCCGAAGGGCTGCAAGTACGGCAGCCAGCGCGGATCCCTATGGCCGGTCCCGATGATGCGCCAGGCCAGGCCGGAGGGTGGGGCGGGTTTGTGACGAAGGCGCCAGCCCAGCTCGAGCAGGTGCCGGTCGGCCTTCACGTGGTTGCAGCGGCGGCAGGACGCCACCACGTTCTCCCAGGCGTGCTGGCCGCCGCGGCTCTTGGGGATGACGTGGTCGACGCTGGTTGCGACGCCACCGCAGTACATGCACCGGCCGCCATCTCTGGCGAACAGTGCACGCCGGGTCAACGGAACGGGCCCCCGATAGGGGACCCGCACGAAGCGCTTGAGCCGGACCACGCTGGGTGCGGGGATGGTGCGGGTCGCGCTGTGCATGAAGGCGCCGGTCTCCTCGAGGCAGACAGCCTTGTTCTCGAGGACGAGGACGAGCGCGCGTCGGAGCGGTACGACGCCGAGCGGCTCGTACGACGCGTTGAGGACCAGGACATGCGGCACGGATGCCTCCTATAACGCCGGCGGCGCGTGGCTCGCGCCGGGACGATCTGCAAACAGTCTCCCCTCATGCCTGGTCGTAGCGCCACCATGTGCCGGTAACGGGACGAGGGAATGTGCCCCGAGTGCACCCCGGAGCGGCCTCCGCGACCGCTCTGCGCAGCGGCGACGGCGTCCGCGCGGGGTGCCGATGTGCCGTCGGACACACTTCTGTGCCGTCGGGCACACCTTGGTTCTGCCCCCGGAGGACGGTGTGGTCACCGTCTCTCCTCACAACATCACAACGATCCACACAGAATGGCCCGTTAGTGTGGTGGCTCTGTCCGCGCCTTTTCCTCTGGTCGAGATCCCTTCGGTCTCTGGTCGAGATCCCTTGGCCGAGATCCCTTCGGTCGAGGTCCCTTCGCTTCGCGGGCAGGTCGCCACATCAGGAGGTACCAGCCGTGCTCCCGTACGCCTTGGCGCGCGCCGCCGGGTCCCCCGAGCCCTCGGGGTCCGCGCCCACGCTCGACGACGCCCAGGTAAAGGCCACGAACGCCGCGAGCTGGGTGGAGCAGAACTGGTCCACGTGGCTCGGCATCGGGCTCAGAGTGGTGCTGATCGTCGCCATCGCGGTGGTCCTGCGCAGCGTGATCCGGCGGACGATCACCAAGCTCATCGAGCGGATGAACCGCGGCGCCCAGGCCGTCGACGGCACCGCGCTCGGCGGTCTGCTCGTCAACGCGGAGCGGCGTCGGCAGCGCTCCGAGGCGATCGGCTCGGTGCTGCGCTCGGTCACCTCGTTCGTGATTCTCGGCACGGCCGCCCTGATGGTCCTCGGCACCTTCGAGATCAACCTCGCGCCGCTGCTCGCCAGCGCGGGCGTCGCGGGCGTAGCACTGGGCTTCGGTGCCCGCAACCTCGTGACGGACTTCCTCTCCGGCGTCTTCATGATTCTGGAGGACCAGTACGGGGTCGGTGACTCCATCGACGCCGGGGTGGCCTCCGGCGAGGTGATCGAGGTGGGCCTGCGGGTGACCAAGCTGCGCGGCGAGAACGGTGCGATCTGGTACGTACGCAATGGCGAGGTCAAGCGGATAGGCAACCTCTCGCAGGGCTGGGCCACGGCGCACGTGGACGTGACGGTGCGGCCGGACGAGGACCTGACGAAGGTGCGGGACACGCTGGCCGAGGTCGGCGACACGATGGCCAAGGACGAGCCGTGGAACGAGCGCCTCTGGGGCCCGGTCGAGGTCCTCGGCCTCGACTCGGTCCACCTGGACCAGATGGTCGTCCACGTCTCGGCGAAGACGATGCCGGGCAAGGCCCTCGGCATCGAGCGGGAGCTGCGCTGGCGCATCAAGGAGGCCTTCGACGAGGCGGGCATCCGCATCGTGGGCGGCGTACCGGTGGCCGCCGAGGACACCGAGGACGGGGCCCCTGCGGCCCCGGCGGTCGCGGCCCCCTCGGCGTACGCGTCCCCGATGTCGCCGCAGTCGATCGCGGCGTCCCCGGTCCAGCAGCCCAACTTGTCGAAGTAACGGGGGCGCCTCCCTGGGGGGTGTTCCCCCTGCCCGCCCCTTCCCGAGAGCTCGCAGCCGCTTCGGGGCCCGCGGCGAAGCCGCTAATGGATGCAGCGCCCCCGGACCCCCGCTCCTCAAACGCCGGAGGGGCTGGATCTGAACGCCGGAGGGGCTTGGGGGCAGGGGCGGGGTGGGGAAAGAGAGCCCACCTCAGCCATTGACTCGCACCCGCCGCACGTAATAGGAAACCTTCCTAACAGTGCAGGCAGCAGCGAGACTGAGGAGCGAGCCCATGGCGGCATCCGGGACCCCGGGAACGCCCCGCGTACTGCGGGCCATGAACGACCGAGCCGCCCTCGACCTCCTCCTCACCCACGGCCCCCTCTCCCGCACCCGCATCGGCAGACTCACCGGCCTCTCCAAGCCCACGGCCTCCCAGCTCCTCGCCCGCCTGGAATCCGCCGGACTCGTCGTGCAGACCGGCACCAGCGAGGGCCGCCCGGGCCCCAACGCCCAGCTGTACGCCCTGAACGCGGGCGCCGCCCACGTCGCCGGACTCGACGTCACCCCCGAACGCATCCGCGCCGCCGTAGCCGACCTGACCGGCACCACCGTCGGCCGGTTCGCGCTCGCCACCCCGGGCCGCTCCGGCAACGACGCCGTACGCCAGGTCCTCGACACCCTCGACGGCGCCGTCAAGGACGCCGGGCTCGCCCGCTCCGAGCTGCACCGCATCGTCATCGGCACCCCCGGCGCCTTCGACCCGAACACCGGCCGCCTGCGCTACGCCCACCACCTGCCCGGCTGGCACGCCCCCGACCTCCTCGACGCGCTCGCCGCCGCACTCCCCATGCCCGTCGGGTACGAGAACGACGTCAACCTCGCCGCCATCGCCGAGCGCGGCGTGGGCGCGGCCCGGGACGACGAGGATTTCGTACTTCTGTGGAACCAGGAGGGCATCGGCGCCGCCCTCGTCATCGGCGGCCGCCCGCACCGGGGGTGGACCGGCGGCGCGGGCGAGGTCGGCTTTCTGCCGGTGCCGGGCACGCCACTCGTACGGCAGGTCGCGAAGGCCGGAAGCGGCGGATTCCAGGAGCTGGCCGGGGCCCAGGCGGTACCCCGTATCGCCAAGTCCCTCGGCATCGAGACGCCCGAGCAGCCGTACGCCGCGACCGCGTCCGCACTCCTCACACGCGCGGCACAAGCGGCACAAGCGGCACAAGCGGCCGACCCCGAGCACGGAAACCGGGAAGCCGACAGCGACGCCGAAGCCCTCCGCGAGCTCCTCCAGCAGACCGCGCAACGCGTCGCCACCGGCCTCGCCTCCGTCGTCGCCGTACTCGACCCGGGGCTCATCGTCCTGTCGGGCGGCGTCCTTGCCGCGGGCGGTGAGCCGCTGCGCGCCCTGATCCAGTCGGAGCTGGCCGAACTGGCCGCGTCCCGGCCCCGGCTCGTGCTCGGCGAGGTCACCGAGGATCCCGTCCTGCGCGGCGCCCTGGAGAGCGCGCTCACCGACACCCGGGACGAGGTCTTCGACACCTCCCGCTAGCACCCGGGGCACAGATCCGCACCACCCGCACGGTTCCGCCTCACCGCCCCTGCCACACCTGCCCCACCTGCCCCACCTGCCACCTCCGCCACCCCCGCCGAGGGAGACACCGTCATGCGCAGAAACCGAGCAGTACTGGCCGCCACCGTCGCGTCGATAACCGTCCTCGCCACCGGCTGCGTCGGCTCCCCCGAGTCCGGCGCCGAGGACGATCCCAAGGCCAAGGCCACCCTCACGTTCTGGCACGGCTGGACCGCGCCCGGCGAGGTCAAGGCGATCAACGCGAATATCGAGCGCTTCGAGAAGAAGCATCCGAACATCAAGGTCAAGGCCGTCGGCGGCATCAACGACGAAAAGCTCAACCAGGCGCTGCGCACGGGCGGTTCCAACAGCCCGGACGTCGTCGCGTCGTTCACCACCGCCAACGTCGGCAAGTTCTGTTCATCCGGGGCCTTCACCGATCTGAAACCGTTCATCGAGAAGTCGGGGCTCGATCTGGAGAAGACCTTTCCGAAGCCGCTGCTCGACTACACCCGATTCGAGGGCACCCGCTGCTCCCTGCCGCTCCTGAGCGATGCGTACGGGCTCTACTACAACAAGGACGCGTTCGCCGAGGCCGGTATCAAGAGTCCGCCGAAGACCTGGGAGGAGTTCGACGAGGCCGCCGTCAAGCTCACCGAACCGACCAAGGGCGGCGACAGTTACGAACAGCTCGGCTTCATGCCGAACTACCACGGCTACGAGACCGTGCCCTCGCACTACCTCTCGCAGTGGAGCCCTACGTACTTCACCAAGGACGGCAAGTCCAATGTCGCCAAGGACCCGTCGTTCAAGGAGATGTACACCTGGCAGCGGAATCTCGTGAAGAAGCTCGGCGGGTACGCGAAGCTGGAGAAGTATCTGAAGACCTTCGGGGACGAATGGGGCGCCAAGCACCCCTTCCACACCGGCCAGGTGGCCATGCAGCTGGACGGCGAGTGGCGGCTCGGCATGGCCGAGGAGACCGACCCCGGATTCGAGATCGGCGTCGCGCCGCTGCCCGTACCGAAGGACCAGCTCGACAGCTACGGCAAGGGATATCTCTCCGGCACCGTCATGGGCATCGCCCCGGCCAGCGAGAAGAAGAACGCCGCCTGGGAACTGGTGAAGTACATGTCCACCGACACGGACGCGGTGGTGCAGTTCGCCCATGCCATCCGCAATGTCCCCTCCACCTTCGCGGCCCTGAAGTCCCCGAAGCTGAAGCTGGACCCGCGCTTCCAGACGTTCCTCGACATCGCCATGCACCCGGACTCCAACACCAGCGACGGCGCCATCAACGGCATCACCTACCAGCAGTCGCTGCAGAACTTCGGCTACCAGGTGGAAAAGGGCGCGGTGCCGGACCTCCAGGCCGGTCTGGAGAAGACCGCCAGGGAAATCGACACCGATATCGCCCAGGCCAAGTAGGCACGGGGCAACGGTTCCATGACCACGTACACCCCGTACACGCTGCGCGCGAAGCGCACGCGCAGCGCACTGCGCACGGTGGCCTTCCTGTCCCCGTGGCTGATCGGATTCGGCGTCTTCTTCGCGTATCCGCTGATCTCCACCGTGTACTTCTCCTTCATGAAGTACGACGGCTTCGGTACGCCCTCCTGGAACGCGACCGCCAACTGGTCCTATGTCTTCGGCAGTTACGCCATGTTCTGGCCCGCCCTGCGCAACACGCTGTGGCTGGTCGTGGTGATGGTGAGCTGCCGGGTGGTGTTCGGGCTCGGCATCGGACTGCTCATCACGAAGATCAAGACGGCCACCGGCGCCTTCCGGACCCTGTTCTACCTGCCGTATCTCGCCCCGCCCGTGGCCGCGACGCTCGCCTTCGTCTTTCTGCTCAACCCCGCTACCGGGCCGGTCAATTCGGCCCTGGAGACCATGGGCATCGCGGCGCCCGGCTGGTTCAACGAGCCAGGCTGGTCCAAGCCCGGACTGACGATTCTCGCGGTCTGGGGCATCGGCGACCTGATGGTCATCTTCATGGCCGCGCTGCTCGACGTACCGAAAGAGCAGTACGAGGCGGCCGAGCTGGACGGCGCCGGGCCCTGGCAGCGCTTCCGTTACGTCACGCTGCCGAATATCTCGCCCATCGTCCTTTTCGCCGTGGTCACCGGGGTCATCCAGACCATGCAGTACTACACCCAGCCGATCGTCGCCTCCAAGGTCGCCTCCGGAATCATCGGCGGCAGCGGGCAGCAATTCGAGCCCGGCTATCCGGAGAAATCCACGCTCACGCTGCCCCAACTCGTCTACAACCTGGGCTTCCAGCGCTTCGACTACGGTTCCGCCTGTGTCGTCGCACTCGTACTCTTCGCCCTCGCCATGGCATGCACGGCCCTTCTCATGCGCCGCCGCGGCGGTCTGCTCGGGGCGGGTGAGCGATGACCCGCGAGAGGATGACCCACAAGAGGCTGTTCCACTGGGTCGGGGTGCATGCGCTCGCGGTCGCCGCAACGCTCTTCTTCGTCCTGCCGTTCGTGTTCATTCTGCTCACCTCCTTGATGAGCGACCAGCAGGCACTCACCCGGGACCTGTGGCCGCGCACCTGGGAATGGGACAACTACCGCAAGGTTTTCGAGGCGCCCGGCTTCCTCACCTGGTGGCGGAATTCGCTCCTGTACGCGGGCCTCGGCACCCTGCTCACGGTCGTCTCGTCCGTGCCGGTGGCGTACGCCCTGGCCAAGTTCCGTTTCCGGGGGCGCCACTTGTCGCTGCTCCTGGTCGTCTCGATGATGATGCTGCCGCCGCAGGTCGTCATCATCCCGATGTATCTGTTCTGGGCGAAACAGCTCGACCTGGCCGGAACCCTATGGCCACTGATCATTCCGCTCGCCTTCGGCGACGCCTTCTCCATCTTCCTGCTGCGGCAATTCCTCCTGACCATCCCCGACGAATATCTGGACTCGGCCCGCGTCGACGGCTGCGGTGAACTCCGCGCGCTCGTCCGGGTCGTCCTGCCGATGGCCAGACCCGGTATCGCGGCGGTCGCGCTGTTCCAGTTCTTCTTCTGCTGGAACGACTACTTCGGGCCGCAGATCTACGCCTCGGAGAACCCCGCGGCCTGGACGCTGAGTTACGGCCTCGAATCGTTCAAGGGCGCCCACCACACCGACTGGAACCTCACCATGGCGGCGACGCTGCTCGTCATGGCCCCCGTCATCGTCGTCTTCTTCTTCGCCCAGAAAGCGTTCGTCGAAGGCGTCACCCTGACCGGAGTGAAAGGCTGAACGCATGAAACTGGCCGTGATCGGCGGCGGTTCCACCTACACCCCCGAACTCGTCGACGGCTTCGCCCGGCTACGGGACGTCCTTCCGGTCGAGGAGCTCGTCCTCGTCGACCCGGCGGCCGACCGCCTGGAGCTCGTCGGCGCCCTCGCCCGGCGCATCCTCGCCAAGCGGGGACACGGCGCCCGGGTCGTGACCACGGCCGACCTGGACCCGGCCGTCGACGGCGCCGACGCCGTGCTGCTCCAGTTGCGCGTCGGCGGCCAGGCGGCCCGTAACGAGGACGAGACCTGGCCCCTGGAGTGCGGCTGCGTCGGCCAGGAGACCACCGGCGCGGGCGGCCTCGCCAAGGCGCTGCGCACCGTGCCGGTCGTCCTGGACATCGCCGAGCGGGTGCGGCGCGCCAACCCGGACGCCTGGATCGTCGACTTCACCAACCCGGTCGGCATCGTCACCCGCGCCCTGCTTCAGGCCGGACACAAGGCGGTCGGCCTGTGCAATGTGGCGATCGGCTTCCAGCGCCGCTTCGCCGCGCTCCTGGACGCCGACCCGTCCCAGGTGTTCCTGAACCACATCGGCCTCAACCACCTCACCTGGGAGACCGGCGTACGCCTCGGCGGCCCCGACGGCGCGGACGTACTGCCCAAGCTGCTCGCCGAGCACGGCGACGCGATCGCCGACTCGCTGCACCTGCCCCGCCCGCTCCTCGACCGGCTCGGCGTCGTGCCGTCGTACTACCTGCGCTACTTCTACGCCCACGACGAGGTCGTACGAGAGCTGCGCGAGAAACCGTCGCGGGCCGCCGAAGTGGCCGCCATGGAACGCCAGTTGCTGAAGCTGTACGCCGACCCGGCCCTGGACGAGGAACCGGAACTCCTTGCCAAGCGGGGCGGCGCCTACTACTCGGAGGCCGCCGTCGACCTGGCCGCGTCCCTGCTGGGCAGCGGCGGCAGCCCGTACCAGGTGGTGAACGCGTACAACCACGGCACGCTGCCGTTCCTGCCCGACGATGCCGTGATCGAGGTCCAGGCCACCGTGGGCCGCGACGGCCCGCGGCCGCTCGCCGTCCCCGAACTGGACCCGCTCTTCCGCGGATTGATCACGAACGTGACGGCGTACGAGGAGCTGGCGCTGGAAGCCGCGCTGCGCGGCGGCCGCGACCGGGTCTTCAAGGCGCTCCTGGCCCACCCCCTGATCGGCCAGTACGACGCCGCCGACGCGCTCACCGACCGGCTGCTCGCGCACAACCGGGAGCACCTCGCGTGGGCATGAGGACAAGCGCGTCGGCTACGCGCGGCACCGCCACAGGGGCCGTCCTCGCGATCGACGCGGGGAACAGCAAGACCGACGTCGCGGTGGTCGCGGCGGACGGCGGGGTCGTCGCGACGGCACGGGGCGGCGGGTTCCGGCCGCCCGTGGTCGGCGTCGACGCGGCCGTGGACGCGCTCGCCACACCGGTGGGGCGGGCCCTCGCGGCGGCGCGGGCGGCCGGAACCGGCGAGATCCTTCACGTCTCGGCCTGCCTCGCCAACGCCGATCTGCCCGTGGAGGAGCAGCAGTTGGCGGCCGCACTGGAGGCCCGCGCCTGGGGCCGCCACGTCGACGTCCGCAACGACACCTTCGCGATCCTGCGCGCGGGCCTGCCCGCCGGGGCCGAGCCGCTCGGGGTCGCCGTGGTCTGCGGCGCCGGAATCAACTGCGTCGGCCTGACCCCGGACGGCCGCACCGCCCGCTTCCCGGCGATCGGCCGGATCTCCGGCGACTGGGGCGGCGGTTGGGGCCTGGCCGAAGAGGCTCTGTGGCACGCGGCCCGAGCCGAGGACGGACGAGGCGGCCCGACGGAGCTGGCCCACACACTCCCCGAACACTTCGGCCTCCCTTCTATGTACGCCCTGATCGAGGCCCTGCACCTGGGCCGGATCCCGGCGCGGCGACGGCACGAACTGGCCCCCGTGGTCTTCGCCACTGCGGGCGCGGGCGACCCGGTGGCCCGCTCCCTGGTGAACCGCCTGGCGGACGAGGTGGTGTCCATGGCCACGGTGGCCCTGGCCCGCCTCGACCTCCTGGAAGCGGAAGTTCCGGTCCTGTTGGGCGGTTCGGTCCTCGCGGCGGGCCACCCCGACCTGAACGACCGGGTCCGCGCGGGCCTCACCGCCAAGGCCCCACGAGCGGTGCCCCGGGTGATCGCGGCCCGCCCGGTCCTGGGGGCGGCACTGCTCGGCCTGGATCGAGTGGGGGCACCGGTGGGGGTGGAGGAACGGGTGCGGAAGCATTTCAGTTCTTAGCCCGTACGGCGTTCACTTCAGCCCATCCGGTAACTCCCAGCCCGTCCGGCGTTTGCGGACGAGCGCTCCCCCAAGCTCTCGGCTGCGCTCGAGCAGGGAGGTACCCCCCTGCGCGATATCTGCGCGGGGGTCCGGGGGCGGCAGCCCCCGAAGCCGCTGCAACCACGCGGCGTTAGCCGCATATCGACACAGTCGGGAAGGGGCGGGGTGGGGAACCGAACTGATCCACGAAACGTGTACAGGAGGAAGACCGCGAGACAGACAGATCCGCGAACAACCGGTGCCGATGTCAGTCCCCGCGGCCATACTGGGCGACCAGGAGATGACCATGGGGGAGGTCAACACGTGACACACCCGCCGACCGCCAGCACCGCGACAGCGGCCGGCGAACCGCCGGCCCGGCGCACCGCCCTGGCCGAGTCGGCGGACCGGCTGCGCGCCGCCGCGACGACGGAGCCCGGCAAGCTCCGCATCATCGGCGCCGTCCTCGCCGCCCTGGTGCTCGCGTTCGGCACCGTCACCGCCTGGCAGCTCGCCGACCGCTCGGCCGCCGCCGACGACGTACTGCACCGCAGCCAGCCCCTGAGCGCGGACGCCGCGGCGGTGTACCGCTCCCTGGCGGACGCCAACACCGCGGCGGCGAGCGGCTTTCTGACCGGCGGCCAGGAGCCCGCAGAGCTGCGCGAGCGGTACCGCGAGGACATCGAGACGGCCGCCCGGAACCTGGCGATGGCCGCGGCCAACAGCCAGGGCACGGATGCCACCGGCACGGCCTCCGGCACCGCCTCGGATTCATCCGCCGCGCTCATATCCCGCCTGAACGAACTCCTCCCCCGGTACACCGAGCGGATCGAGACGGCCCGTACGTACAACCGTCAGGGCCTCCCCCTCGGCGGCGCCTATCTGCGCAACGCCAACGACCTGATGCAGAAGGAGATGCTCCCCGTCGCCGCGAAGCTGTACGCGGCGGAGAAGGCCCGCCTCGACGCCGACTACGCGGACGCCAAGTCGGCGCCCTGGGCGGCGTTCGCCCTTGGCGTGCTCGCGCTCGCGGCCCTGGTGTGGGCGCAGCGGCGGCTCTACCGGCGTACCAACCGGGTGTTCAACCCGGGCCTGGTGGCCGCGACGGCGTGCTCCACGGCGCTGCTGCTCTGGCTCGCGGCCGGTCACACACTGGCCTGGTCCGGCCTGACGGAGTCGTACGACCAGGGCATACGGTCGTTGAATGTGCTCAACGACGCCCGGATCAGCGCTCTTCAGGCCCGCAGCAACGAGAATCTCACCCTGGTCTCGCGCGGCGCGGTGACCGTGCCGGACGGCCCGGACGCGGGCAAGGACCAGTACGAAGTGGACTACCGGCGCCTCATAGCGGGTCTCGGGGACGGCGGCACGGACCGGGCCGGTATGGGCTCCCTCGGCGAGGCCCGGCTGCTTGCCGACGACACGGCGGGCGGCAAACCCGTCGACGCGGCGATGGCTGCCGTGGCGGAATGGAAGAAGCGCCACGAAGCGGCCCGCGAAGCCGATACACAGGGGGACTACGAGCGCGCGCTCGAACGGGTCATCGGTGACGGCGGGTCGGACGACGGGGCGGACGGGTCGACGGGGCAGTCCTTCGACCGGGCCGACAAGGCCCTCGCGCGGGCGGTCGCGCACGAACAGCGGGACTTCAAGGGCACGGCGCAGGACGGCCGTTCCGCGCTGACCGGACTGCCGGTCGGCGCGGGTGTCCTCGCCGCCCTTGCCGCCGCGGGCGCGGTGCTCGGCATCGGGCGCAGGCTGTCGGAGTACCGGTGAGCACGAGAGGAGGCGAAGTGGGGTATCAAGCCCGTACGGCGACACGGGCCCCCGGGGCCCACGGCAGGGCCCTCCGAGCGCTGCGCAGGCTCCGCGGCTGGGGCGGCGTCGCCGCGATGGCGTTCGCCTGCGCGCTGACCGTGCTGCTCACGGTCGTACCGCTGAAGCACTCCGACGGCGATCTGCCCGGCATCGGCGGCCCGGGCATCGGCCATGCGGAATCCACGCTCGCCGACGCGTGCGAGGAGCCCGAGCGCAGCCTCGAACCGTCCGACGAGGACGGCCCCGCCATCGACGAGATCAAGGAACGCGAGAAGACCGGCACCGACAGCCCGAAGGACCGTCTCGTCGTCGGCGTCGACCAGAACAGCTACCGGTGGGGCTTCCGCAACCCCGCCACCGGCAAGCTCGAGGGCTTCGACATCGACCTGGTGCGCGCGATAGCCGAGGACATACTCGGCGACGAGAAGAAGGTCGTGTTCCGCGCCGTCCCCACCAACCAGCGCGTGCAGGCCATCCGGTCCGGCCAGGTCGACATGGTCGTGCGCACGATGACCATCAACTGCGACCGGGCGAAGGACGTCGCCTTCTCCACCGCCTACTTCAAGACCGGGCAGCAGCTCCTGGTGCCCAACGGCTCGAAGATCACCGGCTACAACTCCTCGCTCAAGGGCAAGAAGCTCTGCAGCGCGGCCGGTTCCACGGCCGAGGCCGAGCTCAAGAAGAGGGCGTACGGCGCCGATATATCCACCACGGTCCCCAACCAACTCGACTGTCTGGTAAGGCTCCAGCTCGGCGAGGTCGATGCGGTGGTGACCGACAGCGCCCTCGCCGCGGGCCAGGCCGCCCAGGATCCGACGGTGCGTCTTGTGGACGAACCGCCGTTCACCACCGAGTACTACGGCGTGGCCATGAGCAAGGACGCGCCCGACCTGGTGCGCCGCGTGAACCAGGTGCTCGAGGACTACCGCAAGGACAAGAAGAACGGCTGGCAGGCGTCGTACGAGCGCTGGCTGGCCGACGACCTGAAGAACGTCGACGGGCCGCCCAAGCCGAAGTACCACGACGGCTGAGCCCAGTTGGGCCCACGTGATCCACACGGCCGGAGCCGACGGCCCTCTACCCAACCGGCCCCCACTACCGAGAAGATCAAGTCGACCGAAACCACCGAGCCGGACCACTGAGCCGAAACCGCTCAACCGGAACAACTCAGCCGGAACCACTGCGAGACCGCATTGCGAGAGGTGATCGATGGGCACGGGACCCTCCCCCTACCCGACCGGGGGAACTCCGTTCCGTGAGGGCCCCGTCATGGACCGGGACGAGGTGGACCGCGCCCTGGCCAGGCTGAGCAGGGAGCACGAAGCCATCGAGAGCTCGCTGCTCGCGCTACAGGACCACGCGGGCCGCCGTCTCCTCGAAGGCGCCGAGCTCTCCGGTACTACAGAGGAGCGCTGGGCGGGCACCGAGCAGACCATCACCCGCCTGTGGACGTACTTCGACGCCTATACGGCCGCCCTCGACGGCGCCCGCGCCCGCCGCGCCCGCAGGCGCTACCCGAACCGCGACGACCTGACCGAGCTCACCGAACTCCTCCGCGGCCCCAGCGTCACCGTCCCCGGCGGCCCGCCACCGGCCGGGACACCGGAACTGCAAGGGCAACCCGCCCGGCTCTCCGAGGAGTTCACGCTCGAAGAGCTCGTGGAGCGGATGAACGAGCTGTACGCGAGCTCGCTCGACACGGTCGTCGCGGCCGACGCCGTCTGGTCCGCGCTGCCCGCCCGCATCGACCTGCTCGCGGCCGAGCTGGCCCGCACCCGGCAGCTGGCCGGGTCCGTCGGCGTACGCCCCGGTGAGCACCCCGCGGGTGACGATCTGGAGCGCATCACCCGCGAGTTGACGTCTCTGCGCGCCCAGGTGATCTCCGACCCGCTCGCCTTCTGGCGGCCCGCGCCCGGGCACACGGCGCCCGGCGGCGGCCGCCCCGACACCACCCGCTACGACGTGCAGGCGCGCGCCCTGGAGGACGTACGCCGTGAGATCGACGCGGTGCTCACGGTCCGCCAGGACGCCGAACTCCGGCTCGGCCGACTGCGCGACCTGCTGTCCCGCGCCGACCGCACCCTCGCCGAGGCGCGGGCGGCACGCGGCGAGGTCCTGGCGAAAATCGCCGCTACTGAAGTACCGGCGGTCAGCGGCCCGCCCACCGCGCTCCAGGAGCAGCTGGCGACCGCCGCCGAATACCGCAGGCGCGCCCAGTGGCACCGGCTCTCGCCGCTCCTGGAGTCCCTGGAGCAGCGGGCCGAGGACGAACTCCTGCGCGCCCGCGAGTCGTTGACCGCCGTCACCGCACCGCTCGCGGTCCGCGCGGAGCTGCGCGGCCGCCTCGACGCGTACAAGGCCAAGGTGGCCCGACACGGTGCCGCCGAGGACCCGCTCCTGATCGAGCGGTACGACGCGGCCCGCCGGATGCTCTGGAGCGCCCCCTGTGACCTGCGGGTCGCGGAGGAGGCGGTGCTGCGGTACCAGCAGGCGACGGCGGAGGTGCTCGGCGGGACCCGCCCGGGCGGACCGGTGGAGGACGCCGGTCCGTCGGCGGGACACGGGGGTGCGGAAGGTACGGGGGGTACGGGGGGTACGCCATGAGCGCGGCGGCGGTGTGTCAGCGCCCGGAATGCGAGGGCGCGTACGAGGACGTGGGCGGCGGGGAGCTGTACTGCGACGTCTGCGGATTGGCGCCGGTGGTGGCGCCGAACGGGATGGTGAGTTCTCCGGCTACGGGGGTGGCCGGATCGTCACGGTCCGGCCGGTCCTCGCAAGCGACGCGTGCTTCGCACTCGTCGAGCTCTTCACGCTCCTCGCGTTCTTCGCGTTCTTCGCGTTCTTCGCGTTCTTCGCGCTCCTCGACGTCACCGCGTTCCGTCTCCGGGCGGCTGTCCCGAGGAGCGGCCGGGGGCAGTGGCCGTACGTCCACCCGGTCGGTCTCCGTGCGGAGCTCGGGTTCCTCGGCGGGTACCGGCTCGGGGCGTGGCCGTCTCGGGGCCGGTCTGGTCGAGGTGCCCCCGGTGCCGCGCCCCGACCCGAGGGACGTGGTGCAGGCCGAGCCGGAGGTTCCGGAGCGCAAGCGGTTCTGTTCACGGGCCAGTTGCGGGGCTCCCGTGGGGCGGCCGCGCGGCGGGCGACCGGGGCGGACGGAAGGGTTCTGCACCAAGTGCGGCCATCCGTACTCCTTCGTGCCGAAGCTGCGCGCGGGCGATATCGTGCACGGCCAGTACGAGGTCGTGGGCTGCCTCGCGCACGGCGGCCTCGGCTGGATCTACCTCGCCGTCGACCGCGCGGTCTCCGACCGCTGGGTGGTCCTCAAGGGCCTGCTCGACACCGGCGACCAGGACGCCATGGCCGCGGCGATCTCCGAGCGGCGCTTCCTCGCCGAGATCGAGCACGCCAACATCGTCCGGATCTACAACTTCGTCGAACACCTCGACCAGCGCACCGGCTCGCTCGACGGCTACATCGTGATGGAGTACGTCGGCGGCAAGTCACTCAAGGAGCTCGCCAACGAGCGCCGCACGGCCGACGGCAGACGCGACCCGCTGCCGGTCGAGCAGGCCTGCGCGTACGGCATCGAGGCCCTTGAAGCCCTCGGCCATCTGCACGGCCGCAACCTCCTGTACTGCGACTTCAAGGTGGACAACGCCATTCAGCAGCAGGACCAGTTGAAGCTCATCGACATGGGCGCGGTCCGGCGGATGGACGACCAGGAGTCGGCGATCTACGGCACGGTCGGCTACCAGGCCCCCGAGGTCGCCGACCTCGGCCCGTCCGTCGCCTCCGACCTCTACACGGTCGCGCGCACACTCGCGGTGCTCACCTTCGACTTCCAGGGCTATACGAACGTCTTCGTGGACTCGCTGCCCGACCCGGGCAACATCGAGGTGTTCCAGCGGTACGAGTCGTTCTACCGGCTCCTCGTACGCGCCACCGACCCGGACCCGGCCCGCAGGTTCGCCTCCGCGCAGGAGATGGCCGAGCAGCTGACGGGCGTCCTGCGCGAGGTGGTCGCCCTCCGGACGGGCCGCCCGCGACCGGCCCTGTCGCCGCTGTTCGGGCCCGAAGTGCGGGTGACGGATACGGAGTTGTTCGCGGAGCGGGGCGGGGCGGACGTTTCCCGGTCGGGGGTGCGGGGGGCGAGCTCCGCGGGAGCCTCACCGGGGGCAGGGGGTGCCGGAATGGCATCCCCCGCGGGCGCCGGAGGCGGCATGGCGGGCACCGGAGGTGCCGGGAGCAGAACGCCTCACGCCGGAGGCGTGGGGGGCAACCCCGGCTCGGGGCGCCTCATCCGCCCGCTGGACGCCGCTGCGACGGCCCTCGCCCTGCCGGTCCCCCGCGTCGACCCGGGCGACCCCAACGCCGGTTTCCTCGCCGGGCTCATGGCCTCCGCGCCCGCCGAGCTGCTCGCTGCGCTCGCCTCGGCCCCGGTGTCCGACCCGCCCTCCCTCGAACTGCGCCTGCGGGAACTGCGGGCCCGCTTGGAGCTGGCCGGACTGGAGCGGTCCGAGCACACCGCCGCCGCCTCCGCCCTGGCCGACCTCGAACTGCAACACCCCGACGACTGGCGGGTGGTCTGGTACCGGGGTGTGGTTTCCCTCACCACCGGTGACTTCGAGTCGGCCGCGCTCTCCTTCGACGCGGTCTACGACGCGTTCCCCGGAGAGCCCGCGCCGAAGCTCGCGCTCGGCGTATGTGCCCAGGTCCTGGACCAGTTGGACAACGCCGCCGAGTACTACCGGCTCGTCTGGAGCACCGACCCCGGTCACGTCAGCGCCGCCTTCGGGCTCGCCCGGGTGCAGCTGGCCGCGGGGGACCGGCGCGGTGCGGTGCGTACGCTGGAAGCCGTACCGGAAGCGTCGATTCATTACACGGCGGCCCGAATCGCCGCCGTACGGGCCCGACTTCGGGACCGGGCGGCGCACGAGCCGCTGCTCGACGACCTGACCGCCGCCGCAGGCCAGGTCGAGGCGCTGCGCGAGCTCGGCCTTGACGCGGTCCGCCGCGAACAGCTCTCGGCCGAGGTCCTTGGCACGGCCCTTGACTGGGTACTCGCCGGTGGCCGCGGCGCGGCACCGTCGCAGCTGGCCGTGCCCATGGTGCTGCTCGACTGCGGCCTGGACGAGCGGGGCCTGCGCCTCGGCCTGGAGCGCTCGTACCGGACGCTCGCCCGCCTGGCACAGGGCGGCGAGGAGAGGATCGAACTGGTGGAGCGGGCCAACCGTCTCCGCCCCCGGACCTGGGTGTGATGGAGTGACGCCGCAGATGGACCAGTTGACCGACGGGGCTGCCATGTCGACATGTCCCAGCTGCGCGGAGCCGCTGGAGTCGGGTGACCTGTTCTGCGGCGCGTGCGGGTACGACCTGTCGACGCCCCGCGAGCCGTCCGCGGGCGACCACCCCACCGTCGTCATCAAAGGGGCGGTGCCGACCGCGCCGCCGAGCGCCCCGGAAACGGAGACGGAGACGGAGACGGAGACAGCGACCGCACCGACGCCCAACGTGCCCGCACCGTCCGGCGAGCCCGTGGTGTGGCCCGAGGCCCCGGAGGTGGATAGTTCGGACACCCCGGCGCCGGTGCACCTCGCCAGTGATCTCGCGGGCACCGACTCCGCCGGCATCGAACTCGCCCCGTCCGGCGACGGACCCACGCCGCCCGACCCCCGTACCCCGTCCGCGCCCGCGCCCGCGCCTGCGCCTGCGCCTGCGCCTGCGCCTGCGCCCGATTCTGTTCCTGCTCCTGCTCCCACCACCCTCACGCCCACACCCCCCGCAGGCATCCAGCTCTGCGTCGCCTGCCGCACCGGCCAGGTCGACCCCGACGGCTACTGCGAGCGCTGCGGCCACGCCCAGCCGCGCGAACGGGACCACATGGAGCAGGAGTTGGACGCGGTCGCCGCGGTCAGCGACCGGGGCCTGCGCCACCACCGCAACGAGGACGCCTTCGCGGTCTCGGCCACCGCACTGCCCGACGGCTCCCCCGCGGTCGTGGCCGTGGTCTGCGACGGGGTGTCCTCGTCGTCCCGCCCGGACGAGGCGTCCATGGCCGCCGCGGACGCCGCCAACGAGGCGCTGCTCGCCACCCTGCCCCGCGGCACCCACCCGCAGCAGGCCATGCACGAGGCGATCGTCGCCGCGTCCGACGCGGTCAACTCCCTGGCCGCGGACCCGGAGAGCACCCCGGAGCCCGTCCGCCAGAACGCCCCGGCCTGCACCCTCGTCGGCGCGGTCGTCGCCGGGGGCCTCCTGGTCGTCGGCTGGGTCGGCGACTCCCGCGTCTACTGGGTCCCGGTCGACCGCTCCGCGCCCGCCGCCCGGCTCACCGAGGACGACTCCTGGGCGGCGCAGATGGTCGCGGCGGGCCTGATGAGCGAGGCCGAGGCGTACGCCGACGAACGCGCCCACGCCATCACCGGCTGGCTCGGCGCCGACGCGTACGAACTCGAGCCGCACACCGCCTCGTTCAAGCCCGACCGGCCGGGTGCGGTGCTGGTGTGCACGGACGGCCTGTGGAATTACGCGGAGGCCGCCGAACAGATGGCCGCGGCCGCGCCGCCGGACGCCGCGGACCGCCCGCTGCACGCCGCGCAGGTCCTCGTGGGCCACGCCCTGGACGGCGGCGGCCACGACAACGTAACAGTGGCGGTCCTGCCGTTCCCGGTCGCGCCGCAAGGGGCAGGATCGGCCTGACGTACCTGGCGTACGTCGGCGTACCTGGCGTGCCGCACGAACCACCGCACGAACCACCGGACGAACCACCGGACGAACAACATACGAAAACCACCGATACGGGACCGTCCATGGCCAAATTCTCGAAGTCGTACGTGCCACGGTTCGCCGTCGACGTGTACCAGAACGAGTACCTGCCGGAAGGCGGCCGCGAGGTCAACGCCATCGTCACAGTGACGTCCACCGGCGGCGGCACCCTCGGTGGCCAGGCCGCACCCGGCACCGGCGCTGCGGGAGCGGACGCGGCGGTCGTGCTGATGGTGGACTGCTCGGGCTCGATGGACTACCCGCCGACCAAGCTGCGCAGCGCCCGCGCGGCCACCGCCGCCGCCCTCGACACCCTGCGCGACGGCGTCCGCTTCGCGGTCGTCGCCGGTACCCATGTCGCCACGGAGATCTACCCGGGCGACGGCCGACTCGCCACCGCCGACGCGTACACCCGCGGCCAGGCCAAGCAGGCGCTGCGCCGCCTCACCGCGGGCGGAGGCACCGCGATCGGCACCTGGCTGCGCCTGACGGACCGCCTGCTCTCCGACTCCGGCTCCGACTCCGATCCGGCCCCGAACTCGGCGGTACGGCACGCCATCCTGCTCACCGACGGTCGCAACGAACACGAGTCACCGGCCGAGCTGCGGGCCGCCCTGGACGCCTGCGCGGGCCGCTTCACCTGCGACGCCCGCGGCGTGGGCACGGACTGGGAGGTCAAGGAGGTCACCGGGATCGCCGCCGCGCTGCTCGGCACGGCCGACATCGTGGCCGACCCGTCGGGCCTCGCCGCCGACTTCACGCAGATGATGGAGACGGCCATGGGCAAGGAGGTCGCCGACGTCGCGCTGCGCGTGTGGACGCCCCTTGGTGCGGAGATCAAGTACGTCAAGCAGGTCGCCCCCACCGTCGAGGACCTGACCGCCCGGCGCACCGACGTGGGCCCGCGCGCGGGCGACTATCCGACCGGTTCGTGGGGCGACGAGTCCCGCGACTACCACGTGTGCGTCGCGGTGCCGGACGCCGGAATCGGCCACGAGATGCTGGCCGCCCGGGTCTCCCTGGTGATCCCGCGCACAGACGGCAGCGTCACACCGCTCGGGCAGGGCCTCGTACGCGCCGTATGGACGGACGACATGGCGGCCTCGACGGCGATCAACCCGCAGGTCGCGCACTACACCGGACAGGCGGAACTGGCCCAGGTCATCCAGGAAGGGCTCGATGCCCGCAAAACGGGAGATATAGCGGGCGCAACTGCCAGACTGGGACGTGCCGTTCAGCTGGCCACCGGCTCCGGGAACACCGAGACTGCGAAACTCCTTTCGAAGGTGGTCGACGTCGTCGATGCCACGACCGGTACTGTGCGACTCAAAGCGAAGGTCGAGGACGCCGACGAGATGACGCTCGAAACCCGGTCGACCAGAACCGTTCGCGTGACGAAGTAACGTCTTCGTGCCGAAGTCAGCCTCTTCGCGCCGAAGCAAGCCAAAGCAAGTCGAACTAAGTCGAACCAAGTCGAACCAACAAGAAGCAAGTGAGGGGGAAGCGCCGACATGCCGACCTGCCCGAACGGACACCAGTCGGGTTCCGACGACTGGTGCGAGGTCTGCGGCCACCGCATGGCAGGAGCAGGCGCGCCCGCCGGCGCAACGCCTCCGCCCCCGCCCCCGCCGCCCGGGGGTGGCTATGGCTATCCGCAGCAGCCCGGTGGTGGCTACGGCTACCCGCAGCAGCCCGGACAGCAGGGTCCGCCCGGACAGCCCGTTCCGCCCGGCCAGCAGGGTCCGCCGCCGCCCGGTGGTGGGTACGGCTACCCGCAGCAGCCCGGCCAGCCGGGTGGACCGGGTGCGCCGGGCGGGGCCGAGCACTGCCCGCAGTGCGGTACGCCGCGTGAGGCGGGTGCCCCGTTCTGCGAGCAGTGCCGTTGGAACTTCCTCACCAATACGCCGACGACGCACACCCCGCCCGGCCCACCGCAGCCGCCGCCCGGCGTCAACCTGCCCCCGGGCTTCCAGTCCCAGCAGGGACCGCCTCCGGGCGCGCCTCAGGGCCCGCCGCAAGGACCGCCCCCGGGTGAATACACGAGCTCGCGGCCGTCCCAGATGAACCGCCCCGCCGAGCCCCTCCAGCCGGAACCCCAGAATCGGCGTGCGCCGGGCCAGGACAACGGCCCCGGTGCACCCGGTGGTCCGGGCGCCGGTCCGGGCGGGCCTGCGATGCCGGTGCCTCCCGGCGGCCTGGGCGCACCCGGCGGACCCGGTGGGCCTGGTGGACCCGGTGGGCCCGGCGGACCCGGCGCACCCTTCCCGCCGCAGCAGCCCCCGCCGCCGCAAGGCCAGCAGCCCCCGCAGGCCCCCGTACCGCCCCAGGGCTTCCAGCAGGGACCGCCGCCCCCGCACGGCTCGGGTGGTGGCCCCGGCCCGCAGCAGCCCCCGGCCCCGAGTCACGGCGACAACGACGACTGGATGCTCCCGCCGCCCGGCCAGGCCATCGGTCAGGGCGCACCCCCGCCGCAGCAGGGCGCTGCCCCACCCGCACCCCCGGCCCCGGGACCGCAGGCCCCGCAGCAGCCCCGGCCCGGCTTCCCGGACCAGGGCGTTCCGGAGCAACAGGGCTTCCCGGGCCAGGGCCAGGGGCCCGGGCAGGGTCCGGGTCAAGGCCCAGGTCAAGGTCCGGGTCAAGGCCCCGGCCAGGGCTTCCCCGACCAGGGCTGTCCCGGCGGCGGTTACGGCTACCCGCCTCCACACCAGGGACCCCCGCACCAGGCGGCCCCGGCCGGCTGGACCGCGACGATCGGTCCGGACCGTGAGTACTTCATGGCGATGATGCAGCGCAGCGGCCCCGAGGCGGCGGCGCTGAACCTGCCCGCGTACTCCCCGGAACAGCAGCGTCCGCTGGTCGGCAACCAGATCACGATCGGCCGCCGCCGCCAGTCCACCGGCGACACCCCGGACATCGACCTGTCGGTGCCGCCGGAGGACCCGGGCGTCTCGCACCAGCACGCGGTCCTGGTCCAGCAGCCGGACGGCAGCTGGGCGGTCGTCGACCAGAACTCCACCAACGGCACCACGGTCAACGGCGGCGACGAGCCCATCCAGCCGTTCGTCCCCGTACCACTTCAGGACGGCGACCGCGTGCACGTAGGCGCCTGGACGACGATCACGGTCCGACGCGGCTGAGTACGGTCTGACGTGGCCTGACCTGGGGCACACCAGCCCAGGTCAGGCCAGGCCAGGCCAGGCCAGGTCGGGTCGGGTCGGGTCGGGTCGGGTCGGGTCGGGTCAGGTGGGACTGATCAGGGCAAAGGCCAGGCGTAAGCCCCCGAGGGATCGTCCAACCAGGCCCACACCTCCGCCCCGCTCACCGTCACGCCGAACCGCTCGCGTCCCGGCCGCCCCTCCCGTCGCCACAGCGCGAGCGCCTCGTGGGGGTCCAGTACGCCGTCGGTCAGCGCGAGCAGGAAGCGGAACAGGTCGCTGTGCACCGCGCGCCGGGGCAGCCCGGCCGCGAGGCCCGCAGGCCGTTCCGCCCGCGGGCGACCGCCGCGCAGCGGCACGAAGTACGCCGGGGTGTGCAGGAACCGCCCCTCGGCATGCTCCGCGTCTCGTACCCGCAGCATGACCAGGCCCGTGGCCAGCGGCGTCAGGATCAGCGCGTCCGCGCGGCACTGCCCGAGCCAGGCCCGCGGCACCGTCGACAGGGTGCAGGTCGCGATGATCCGGTCGTACGGCGCCCGCTCGGGACAGCCGCGCGCCCCGTCGCCGGTGATCACCCTCGGGTGGTATCCGGCCTTGTCCAGGTGGCGTCGGGCGGACTCGGTGATCTCCGTGTCGAGGTCGACGGTGGTCACGTTCTCGTCGCCCAGGCGGTACGCGAGCAGCGCCGCGTTGTACCCGGTCCCGGCGCCGATCTCGAGGACGTTCATCCCCTCCGCCACCCGCAGCTCGACCAGCATCCTGGCCATGAGGGACGGCTGGCTGCTGGACGAGACGAGCTCCCCGTCGCGTACCCGGGTGGCCAGCGGCGTATCGACGTACGCCCCATGCAGCCAGCGCTCCCGCAGCGCGGGGTCGGGGTCCTCGCCCCAGAGCCGCTCGTGGCCGCCGAGTGCGCCGATGTAGTAGTACGGCACGAACAGGTGCCGCGGCACCGCGGCGAACGCGGCCCGCCAGGCCGGGTCGCCCGCGAAGGCGCCGCTCGCCTCGATCTCCCGCACCAGCGCGGCGCGCGCCGCGGCAGCGCGGTCGGCGGCGGGTTCCGGCAGAGCCATATCTCCACTGTCCTGCGATCCCGCCCCACAAGCGAGACCCACCCCACCCCCGTACGGGAAGGAGCCCCGCCCCCCCGTACGGGAACGAAAGACCTAGGCCCCCGGTCCTCGGCCGCCCGGTCTGAGAGCATGGACGGGTGAATGAGATTCCGCGCGGCACACTCCAGGAGCAGACCTTCTACGAGCAGATCGGTGGCGAGGAGACCTTCCGGCGCCTCGTGCACCGGTTCTACCAGGGAGTCGCCGAGGACCCGCTGCTGCGGCCGATGTACCCGGAGGAGGACCTCGGCCCGGCCGAGGAACGGCTCGTGCTGTTCCTGATGCAGTACTGGGGCGGCCCCCGCACCTACAGCGACAACCGCGGCCACCCCCGGCTGCGGATGCGCCATGCCCCGTTCGCGGTGAACAGGGCGGCGCACGACGCCTGGCTGAAGCACATGCGCGCGGCGGTCGACGAGCTGAACCTCTCCGAGGAGCACGACCGCACGCTCTGGAACTACCTGACGTACGCCGCGGCGTCGATGGTCAACACGGCGGACTGACACCGGGCGGCCATGCCGCGAAGCCGCGCAGGCCACCGAGGCCACTCAGGCCACTCAGGCCACTCAGGCCACTCAGGCCACTCAGGCCACTCAGGCCACTCAGGCCGGAGTAACGCTCAGTGCCCCGAGCCCGACCCGGCGTACCGCGACCGACCCATAAGCCGTACGCAGTCGCAGCCACGCCCCCGACTCGAACAGCGCCAACTCGCCCCCGGCGGCGCCCTCTTGAGCCCCGCCTTCCGATCCCCCTTGGGGTCCGCCGTGCGGTCCGCCCGCCCGCAGGAAGCCCAGCGCCTGCGCGGCATGCGCCGCCCGTACCGGAAGGCCCGTGTCGCCCACGGGCCGCGACCAGATTTCCCGGCCGATGCGGTCGAGCTCGGCCCGGGTGCGCTTCTCCGGGTCCAACGCCTCGGTGCGGGCCCGGAATTCGGCGACCGCGACGGCCACGGCCCGGCGCACCCCATCGAGCGAGGGCAGCCCCGGCACCTCGCGCCAGCCGCCGCGCGGCGGCAGCACACCCGCCCACGGCGGCCCGGTGACGGCCTCGGGCACCACGGCCGTGCCCGCCGAGTCGTCGATGGACTCGAGCAACTCCCCGGCGGACACGGTCACATCGAGCCCACCAGGCAGAGCCTCGGCCGAGTCGGCCGCAAGACGTGCCGTACGGATCGCGAGCACCTCGAAGGACGGCGGCCGCCCGAACACGGCGAGCACGCCCCCGCCCGCCTGGAGGCGCACCGCGGACGCCTTGTCGTAGTGGATCAGGCGGGCCAGGAAGGCGGCCAGGTCGGCCGCCTCCCCGGCATCGGCGAATCGCACCGTTGGCGTCGGCGCCGTCATGCGACAAGCGCCCCCGACCGGTCCTTCTCGCCCTCCGGCTCGTCCATGTACTGCTGGAGGACCGCCTTCTCCTCGGGCGTGATGCGCCGCGGCCGCTGCGCCTCGAGGTCGAAGGGCACGACGATGGTGGCGGCACGGACGTACACCTGCCCGTCCTCCTCCGGCTCCTTCACCTCGTACGCGATGGTGAGCGAGGCCGCGCCGATCTTCGTGACCCACGACTCGACGACGACGGGCTCGTGCCGGTGCACCAGCGGCCGCACGTAGTCGATCTCGTGCCGGGCCACGACGGAACCGCCGGAGAACGACGGGGACCCGTCCCCGGGCGCGAGCCGGAACATGAAGTCGATGCGCGCTTCCTCCAGGTACGTGAGGAAGCGGGCATTGTTGACGTGCCCGAAGGCGTCCATGTCCGACCAGCGCAGCGTGCAGGGGTAAATGTGCCTGGTCACTGGCGTCCGAACCTCAGCCTCGGGTCAGCTTCTTGTACGTGGCACGGTGCGGCCGGGCCGCGTCCGGGCCGAGGCGCTCGACCTTGTTCTTCTCGTACGACTCGAAGTTGCCCTCGAACCAGAACCACTTGGAGTCGCCCTCGTACGCCAGGATGTGCGTCGCGACGCGGTCCAGGAACCACCGGTCGTGGGAGACGACCACGGCGCAGCCGGGGAAGTCGAGCAGCGCGTTCTCAAGGCTCGAGAGCGTCTCAACATCCAGGTCGTTGGTCGGCTCGTCGAGGAGCAGCAGGTTGCCGCCCTGCTTGAGGGTGAGCGCGAGGTTGAGGCGGTTGCGCTCACCGCCGGAGAGCACGCCCGCGGGCTTCTGCTGGTCCGGGCCCTTGAACCCGAAGGCGGAGACGTACGCCCGGGACGGCATCTCGACCTGGCCGACGTTGATGTAGTCGAGCCCGTCGGAGACGACCTCCCAGAGGGTCTTCTTCGGGTCGATGTTGGACCGGCCCTGGTCGACGTAGCTGATCTTGACGGTGTCGCCGACCTTGATGGCGCCCTCGTCCGGCTCCTCGAAGCCCTGGATCATCTTGAACAGCGTGGTCTTACCGGCGCCGTTGGGGCCGATGACACCGACGATGCCGTTCCGGGGCAGGGTGAAGCTCAGGTTGTCGACGAGGACCTTCTCGCCGAAGGCCTTGTTGAGCTGGTCGACCTCGACGACGACATTGCCCAGGCGCGGGCCCGGCGGAATCTGGATCTCCTCGAAGTCCAGCTTCCGCATCTTCTCGGCCTCGGCGGCCATCTCCTCGTAACGGGCCAGGCGCGCCTTGGACTTGGCCTGCCGGCCCTTGGCGTTGGAGCGCACCCAGTCCAGCTCGTCCTTGAGCCGCTTGGCGCGCTTGGCGTCCTTCTGGCCCTCGACCTTGAGCCGGGACTGCTTCTTCTCCAGGTACGTGGAGTAATTGCCCTCGTACGGGAAGGCGCGGCCGCGGTCGAGCTCGAGGATCCACTCGGCGACGTTGTCCAGGAAGTACCGGTCGTGGGTGATCGCGACGACGGTGCCCGCGTACTTGGCGAGGTGCTGCTCCAGCCACTGGACGGACTCGGCGTCCAGGTGGTTGGTGGGCTCGTCGAGCAGGAGCAGGTCGGGGGCCTCGAGCAGCAGCTTGCAGAGTGCGACGCGGCGCTTCTCACCACCGGAGAGGGTGGTGACCGGCCAGTCTCCGGGCGGGCAGCCGAGCGCGTCCATGGCCTGCTCGAGCTGGGCGTCCAGGTCCCAGGCGTTGGAGTGGTCGAGGTCCTCCTGGAGCTTGCCCATCTCCTCCATCAGCTCGTCGGTGTACTCGGTCGCCATCTGCTCGGCGATCTCGTTGAACCGGTCGAGCTTCGCCTTGGTCTCGGCGACGCCCTCCTGAACGTTCTCGAGGACCGTCTTCTCCTCGTTCAGCGGGGGCTCCTGCAGCAGGATGCCGACGCTGTACCCGGGCGAGAGGAACGCGTCACCGTTCGACGGCTGCTGAAGCCCGGCCATGATCTGCAGAACGGTCGACTTACCGGCACCGTTCGGCCCGACCACTCCGATCTTCGCGCCGGGCAGGAAGTTCAGGGTGACGTCGTCGAGGATCACCTTGTCGCCGTGCGCCTTGCGCGCCTTGCGCATGGTGTAAATGAACTCAGCCAAGAGAAACCGTCCGGCAGAACTGGAAGTGGGCAGATACACCCCATCTTGCCTGACGCTTGACCAGCGACGAAAACCAGTACCCCTGCGGGCCCGTGACCTGCCCGTCCGCAGAGCACGCCGGTAGTCGATCTGTCACTGTTGGTCGCTCTTGGCAAGGAGAGGGTCCTAGGTGGAGTTGTGCTCCAGGAGGTGCTTGAGCGTCTGCTCGTTCTTCGGGACCTCCTTGCGGGCGCGCGGGCGGACGACCAGCGGCACGAGCAACTTGCCGAGACCACGCCCCTCGAAGTCGAGGTCGATCGTCAGGCGCGAGCGTCTGCCGTCGTCGAGCGGCTCGACCGTGCCGTGGACGTCACCTCTGACCGGGCCGTCGATGCCGTGGAGACGCCAACTCCTCGGCGGATCGAACTCGGTGACCTCCATGGTCGACGGGATCTTGCGGCGCCCGATGCGCCGGGTCACCTCAACCTTGGAGCCCATACCGAACGGCGCGTCCCCCACCTCGTGCGCGGATACGGCACTCGCCTGCCATTCCGGCAGCTTGGAGGGGGAAGTGACGTACGAGTACACCTCCTCGGGACGGCGATCGATATCGATGCTTTCCTTGATCGCAGACATTTTCGTCTCCCTTTGCAGGGTTCTCCTGAAATCGTCCCACCGGGCTGGTGGGGGGGACCAGGAGATCGACCCAGGGGAGACAGGGGGAGAACTACGGCACGGCAGGCGACTCCCCCGGAGCCGCCTGCCGTAGCCGGGCAGTTACTCTCCCGACTCGTCAGTCTCCGGACTCGTCAGTCTCGGTGGTCTCGGTGGTCTTCTTGCGGAGCAGGAACACCGCCAGGCCGCCGATCACGAGCAGGGCGATCGCGATGCCCGCGATGATCGGGGTCGCGCTGGAACTGCCGGTCGCGGCGAGGTCACCGGCACCCTGCGTGCCGCTGTCGCCGCCCGCCGAGGCCGGGCTCGGCTCGGCCGGGCCCTGCGCCGACTGTCCGTCGACGCTGCCCGCCGTCCGGCAGTCGAGCACGCCGTGGAACCGCTCCTCGAAGCCGCCAGGCCCAGTGATCGTGAAGTCGTACGCCTGATCCTCCTGTAGCGGGATCGTGACCGTCCGCGACTCCCCGGCTTCGATGGTGTGCTTGAAGCCCATCAGCCGGAAGGTGAACGGCTCGTCCCCCTTGTTCGCCGCCGTGATGTCCACGCCGCCCTTGGCGCAGTTCCGCTGCGCGGACAGGGCGGGTATCGCCCCCTTCTTGGCCCAGTTCGCGGAGGCCGTCGCGGATACCGTCGACTCGCTGGAACCGGCCAGGATCTGCGTCTGGCTGTTGGTCTCGGAGGCGAAGGCCCGGCCGACCGGCACCGTGGTCGAGGTCTGCACGATCAGCTCGGCCGAGCCGTCCGCGGCACCCTCCGGTACGTCGAAGTACAGCTCGCTGCCGTTGGCCGCCGAGGTGACCGGCTCGCCCTTCTTGTCGACCACCCGCGCACCGGTCGCGGCGGCGTCCGCGGGCGGCGACACGACCACCCGCTCCCCGTTGGTGCGCACGGTGACCGGCCCGAGCCGCTCCCCCGGCTTACCGGAGACCGCCGGCGGCTCCAGGGTCAGCGACGCCCGGGGCTCGGCGAGATCCCGGGCCCGCTGCTGCAGATAGTCGGCGAGCTTCTCCGCCTGCGGGTCGACGGCCTCCACGTCGGCGTGGTCCGAGAACCGCCAGATCGCCACCTGGGTACCGGCCGCCGCGGCCTCCTCGGTCAGGCTGTCGGCCCCCGCCTTCTTGGCGAGCAGCGCGAGGTCGTTCACCTGCGGGTAGGAGTTCTGCAGGATCCAGTTGATCTTCCCCGCCTCGTGGTTGCTGTTCAGCGAGGTCGAACTCCAGGGCACCTCCCCGTACTTGGCGTCCTTCTGCGTCGGGTTGTGGATGTCGATGCAGTACGTCTGCAGCATCCCGCCGTCGTCCACCGCCATCTCGAAGAGGCCGGCGGGTATCTGCCGCTCCTCGCCCTGCTGACGTATGACGGCCTGGTCGTAGGTCTTGAGCCCGCCCAGGGTGGCGCTCGCGCCGCCCTGGTGCTGCGGGGGCTCGTCGGCCGCAGCAGCGCCTGCGCCGAACACCGCGCCGCACGCCACCAGGCCGGACACGAGTGCCGTGACGGCAAGGCGAGCGGCGCCCCGCCGACGTACCGAGAACGAAGAAAGCACTGAATTCCCCTTCGGGCGGGATCTCATCGCGTGGGGGTGTTCACATGGGGGGTTGGAGTCCCGCCAGCAGCATCAACTGCCCCGTGAGTTACGCCCGGCATCCTAGGTACGCCGCGCACCGCGAATCCCTGGCATGTCATCAGATAGCCGTTCCGACTCGCAATCGTTATCGCCGCACGCGTTTCGACCTGGCCTTATCGACAAATCACCGGGCAACTTGACCTTGAATGCAGGGCTTTTGCCGTATCAGTGCGCTGCCGCCTGGTCCGTGACGGTACGATCCGGCGGCCCTGATCCGGTGAACTCCGCCTGGAGAACGTCCACTTCGGGCGGGACGGCCTCGGCAGGAGCGGCGGCCGCGGCACCCTCGGGTGGCGTCTCCGGGGGACGTTCGAACTGCGGCTCCGGGCGGCCGTCCGGCGCGGCCGTCGGCTCGGTCCGGGTCACCCGGCGGAAGGCCGACGTACCGCGCGCCATGTCGTGCCCCACGGCCAGGGCCTCGATGTCCGCCGAGGTCCAGTGCTGCGCGCCGTGACTCTCGTCGCGTACTTTCAACCGGCCCTGCACGATGAGGGGTTCACCGACGGACACCGCCGAGGCGAGGTTCTCCGCGAGGGCCCGCCAGGCCCATACCGTGAAGAAGTTGGTGTGCCCGTCCTTCCACGTCCCGCTGGCCCGGTCGAACCGGCGGGCGGTGACCGCCAGCCGGAAGCGCGTCGACATCGCGCCGCTCGGCGACTCACGGAACACCGGTTTCGTCGCGACGTTCCCCACCACCGTCACCATCGTCTCGTTCATGCTGCCCCTCCCCTGTGACAGGCCCCCGTGACGCGCCCCCGTGACGCGCGCAGGCTTCCCAGTGACTCCTCGTAACTCCCAGTGACACGGCGGCGACCGGTGACCGCTGCACGGCCCCGGTCGATCCGCCGTGATGCCAGATTGCCCCCGTCGTCCCGGGCCCGCTCGGCCCTGTGGACTACCGGCGGGTTGTGGACAACTCCGTCGCTCGTGAGGGGGACCCCAGCGCCCCTTGCCGCGCCACGAGCCCGGTCACCTTCACGTACTGCTCGCGCACCTCCCGGTACCGCAGCAGCTCCGCGGCGACGGGATCGAGCACCCGGGCCCGGCCGCACGCCGCCGCGGCCTCCCGCAACCGCCGCTCCGCCTCCAGGCCGTAGCGCCGTGCCGGTCCGCGCGCCGCCATCCGGCAGGCCCCCTCGACGCCCGGCCCGCCCACGATCCCGGCCAGCATCAGGAACACCGGAGGCCACAGGTCCGGTTCGACCGCGCCGACGATCTGCCCCACCAGCCAGAGCCCGCCGACGATCTGAAGCAGGGTCATGGACGCCTGCGCGAGGACCGCGAAGGGCCACCAGGCGGGGCGCGGGGGCCGCCGCGCGGGCACCGTGGCGGTGGCCGCGAGCTCGTCCAGGGCCTCGGGCAGCCCTTCCGCGCCACGGGCCGCCGACTCCCGTACGGCCTGGGCCCACGGGGCCGGAAGCGCGGCCGCCGCCTCGTCGCCGACCTGGCGCACCGCCTGCTCGACCCGCTGCCGGGCGGTGGCCTCCTCGTCGTCCGGCGACGCCTTGCGGGACCTGGGCAGCGGGGTGGGGGCGCGCCGGTCGTCGTACCACCGCCAGAGCCGCAGCCACGGTGTGCCGCACGCCTTGCCCGCGTTCCGGCGCCAGGACCGCTCCGCCGCCTGGCCCGCGGCCGCGGCGCCGACCGCCTCCGCGAGCCGGTCGGTGAACGCCTCGCGGGCCCGCTCGCTCAGGCCGACCCGCTGTCCCGCCGCGTACACGGGGCGCAGCCGGGCCGCCGCGGCGTCCAGGTCGGCGGCGATGCGGCGGGCCGCGGCGGTGCGCTGTGCGACGAACTGCCCCAGGGAGTCGCGGAGTTCGTCGACGCCCTCGCCGGTGAGCGCGGAAAGGGCGAGCACCGTGGCGCCCGGCTCGCCGTGCTCGCCGAGCGCGACGCCGTCCTCGTCGAGGAGCCGCCGCAGGTCGTCGAGGACCAGGTGGGCGGCGTCCCCGGGCAGGCGGTCGGTCTGGTTGAGGACGACGAAGGTGACCTCGGCGTGGCCCGCCAGGGGCCGCAGATAGCGCTCGTGCAGCACGGCGTCGGCGTACTTCTCCGGGTCGACGACCCAGATGACCGCGTCGACCAGGGTCAGGATGCGGTCCACCTGCCGGCGGTGCTCGACGGCCGCGGAGTCGTGGTCGGGCAGGTCGACGAGGACCAGGCCGTCGAGGGACTGGGCGTGCCCGGCGTAGTGCGGCGGGCGGCGGCGCAGCCGACCCGGGATGGCGAGCCGGTCGAGGAGTCCCCCGGCGCCGTCCGACCAGCTGCACGCCAGGGGCGCGGCGGTAGTGGGGCGGCGCACTCCGGTGTCGGAAATGGCCGCTCCTGCAAGGGCGTTGAAGAGGGCCGACTTGCCGCTGCCGGTGGCGCCCGCGATGGCGACGACGGTGTGCTGGTCGGACAGGCCCCGGCGGGCGGCGGCCCGGTCGAGGACCCGGCCGGCCTCGGCGAGGGTGTGGGCATCGAGCCGGGCGCGGGACAGGCCGACGAGTTCGCGCAGGGCGTCGAGGCGGGCCCGCAGGGGCGCGTCGACGACGGCGCCGTACCGGTGGTCGTCCGGCACGCGCGCGTGGACGGTGCTTGTGGGGTCGAGCACCTCGTGGGTGCCGGTCGCGCGGCCTTCCGCACGGCGGGCGATCAGGCCGTCGTCCCAGGGGTGCTCGACGGGGTCCGCAGCGGGGTCTGCGGCGGTGCCCCCGGTGTGCTCCGTGGGCTCCTGTCCGCCCGTGTGGTCAGTGACGGCCGTCACCGCGGTCACCTCGCCTTCTCGAGTAGGGACAGTGCGGCAATGAGCTCGGCCTGGGGTTCCGCGTGGACGTCCAGGGCGTCGAGCGGCGCGAGCCTGTGGTCGCGTTCGGTAAAGAGCGTCTTTTCTACGTACGAGGTGAGCAGGCGCCCGCCGCGGTCGCGCAGCCGCAGCGCCCCGTGTGCGCCGATGCGCACGGCGAGCCGTTCACCGGCCGAGCGGGCCCGTCGCCCGCCGACCAGGGCGGTGGCGACGAGGGCGGCGACGGACTCGGCGTCCGGCGGGTTCTCGAACACGGAGGCCTCGTCCTCCGCGTACTCCTCAAGGACCCGCCGCCAGCGCCGCACGGCCAGGCCCACCCGGTGCTCGGCGTTCTCCGCGCCGGAGTCGCTCCGCGTCAGTCCGGGTGCGGCCGCGGCGGGTTCGCGGCGCCACACCTCCTCGATGTGCTCGTCGGCGGCCGTAATCGCGCACAACAGAAGAGAGGCCAGGCTTTCCACGAGCGCGTCGAGGAGTTCGGCCGCGCTGCAGTCCAGGGGGTAGCTCCGCCACCGGCTGAGCGCCTCGCCCGCGAGCACGCCACCGGCCGTCAACCGCCCCCGCACGCGCGCGTGCTCGCGTGCGTACGCCTCCTCGACCGCCGCCGTCAGGCGCAGCGAGGCGGCGTGCTGGGCGGCGACGGCCCCGGCGAGCTCGGGCATCCGGGCCTTCAGGGAGTCGAGCAGGCCGGTCGCGGTACGGCTCATCGCGTGCAGCCTGGCGGCCGGGTCCTGGGCGCGGTGGGTGAGCCAGGCGCGCAGCGGCGCTACTGCTGTGGCGGGCAGGAGTCCGCCGCCGCCCGCGGATTCGGGCAGTTCGGGGATGGTGAAGCGGGGCACCTCACCGAGTCCGGCCTTGGCGAGCAGCGCGCCGTACTGTTGTGAGACCTCCGCGACCACTTGGTGCGGCACCCGGTCGAGGACGGTCACGAGGGTCACCTTGTACTCCTTCGCGGTACGCAGCAGGTGCCACGGCACGGCGTCCGCGTAGCGCCCGGCGGTGGTGACCATGACCCACACGTCGGCGGCGCAGATCAGTTCGGCGGCGAGCTCACGGTTCTCGGCGACGAGCGAGTCGATGTCGGGGGCGTCGAGCAGGGCGAGCCCGCGCGGCAGGGTGGCGGCGGTCTCGATCCGCAGCGCCCGCTCATCGGTCCGGTCACTTCCGCCGTGCCCGTCACGCGCAGCGTGCGGTCCGCGCCCGCCGCGAGTGCCGCGCGGCTGCCGGGCCTCGGCCCCGTCGGCGTTCTCGTTCTGCGGCTGCCATACGCGGGTGAGTTCGGGCAGGACGCGCAGGCCAGCGAACCACTGGTGGTCGTCCGGGTTGCAGACGAGGACCGGCGTACGCGTGGTGGGCCGCAGTACTCCCGCCTCGCTGACCTGGCGCCCCACAAGGGAGTTGACCAGGGTCGACTTGCCGGCCCCGGTCGATCCGCCGATCACCGCGAGCAGCGGAGCTTCGGGCTGGCGGAGACGGGGAACGAGATAGTCGTCGAGCTGTGCGAGCAACTCGTCCCGGTTGGCACGCGCGCGTGCCGCCCCCGCGAGCGGGAGCGGGAAGCGTGCGGCGGCGACGCGGTCGCGCAGGGCAGAGAGTGCGTCGAGCAGCTGAGGCCGTACGTCCAAGGTCACCACATGCGAAGAATGCCCAATTTTGGCGTCTTTCCAAAGGATATGGACGGCCCTGCGCGCCGGTCGGACACTTGAGACAGACGGGACGTCCGGGGCGCAGGCATAACGAGTGCACAACACCCGGGGCGCGAGACGTCAAAAGCGATGCAGGATTCGTACCCGCCTGCGATTATCGGGACCGCTTCACCGAACCTCCACATCGCGCCGTGGAGGCGAAGCACCGGGGTCAGGGACGCAGGAGCCCTATCCTTGTCCCCGGCAAGGTCACGGATCTCCCCCACACCCGGGCTCCAGGCCACCGGCCACACCAACCGGCCCCCGTAGCTCAGTGGATAGAGCAGGCGCCTTCTAAGCGCTTGGCCGCAGGTTCGAGTCCTGCCGGGGGCGCTCTTTCATGGGCTGAGCAGTAGGCCCGACAAGGGCTGCTCCGCCGCCCGATCGCCGTCGCACCGCGCTCTGCGGTGTCGGTCGAGCCCCCGCCCGTTTCCGCAGCTCGCGGGCACTGTCAGTGCCTCGCGTTACGGTTGGCGCGCCTGTTTGTTTTCTGTCTCGGGGGGAGCCGCACCATGTCCGCGCGTACCGTTCTGGTCCTTCAGCACGTCGAGGTCGAGAAGCCCGGCATGATCCTGGACGCGCTGGAGGGCAGTGGTCTGGAGATCGTGATCCGGAATCTGGTCGAGACTCCCGGGGCCGGGGTGGACGGACTGCCGAGCGTGGCCGATCTGGCGGGCCTGGTCGTCATGGGCGGCACCATGAACGTGGACGATGTCGCCGGTTACCCCGCCCTGAAGGTTGAACGGGACCTGCTGGCCGAGGCCTTGCGGGCGGAGGTGCCGACGCTGGGCGTGTGTCTGGGCGCCCAACTCCTCGCCCGTGCGCAGGGGCTTACGGTGCGGACCGGTGCCGAGCTCGGTCGGCGGCCCGAGATCGGCTGGGCGCCGCTGGACGACGTGGACCGCACCGACCCCGTCGTCGGGCCCTTGGCCGAGGCCCCTGGGGTGCTCCACTGGCACGGGGACCGCATCGCACCGGAGGACGACACCCGCGTCCTGGCCCGCACAAGTACCACTGAATGCCAGGCCTTCCGCGCGGGCCCGGCCGCCTGGGGGCTTCAGTTCCATCTGGAGATCACCCCGGCGCTGCTCGACGACTGGCTCGCCGAGCCGTCCTTCGCCGACGAGGCCGTGGCGACGCTCGGCGCCGACGCGGCGGATCGGCTGCGCGCCGACGCCCGCGCCCTCGCTCCTGCCCTGCGCCCCTCGGCGGAGCGGAGCCTGGCCCACTTCCGCGGGCTCATACGCGACCGTGCCTCCTCCTCGCGGCCGTCCGGCGGGGTGTGAGGAGCGAGCGGGAACTCGCCGTCCGGCACGGGGGCTTGAGGGATTTGGTCGGCTGGCGATCCCCGTGCGCCACCCCCTGCCGGGATGGGCGTGCGGGGTGAGGCTTACGCTGCGCGGATGGCAGTGGATCCCCTTCACCCCGGCCCCGAGTACCTCGCGTTCTGGCGTGAGCGTCATTTGTGCACGCTCACCACGCTGCGCCCGGACGGCACCCCGCACGTCGTGCCGGTAGGGGCGACGTACGACCCGGAGGCCGGGCTCGCGCGGGTGATCACGAGCAAGTCCAGTACGAAGGTCGCGAACGTCCTGGCCGCGGAGCCCCGGGGCGCCCGCGTCTCTCTCTGCCAGGTGGACCGCAGGCGCTGGGCCACCCTGGAGGGCATTGCGCGGATACGCACCGAGCCGGAGCTGGTCGCCGAGGCGGTCGAGCGGTACGCCGAGCGGTACGGCCGCACGCCGCGCACCAACCCGGACCGCGTCCTCATCGAGATCCGGCTGAACCGGGCGATGGGCCGCGGCTGACCGTGTCCGCGCGGCTCCCTGCTGTCACCGCGCTGCGATAGCCTCGGCATGCCGACGGTGCCGCTCCGACAACCGCTCAGGGCCGTCGGCGGACCAGGACCGGCGGACCGGAGGGACCGTCCGGCGGAGAGACTTGCGGACACACGGGGGAAGTCATGCCGGACCAGTGGTCGGCGCCGACAGGGGACGGGCCTCCCGGGCCCTCCGGAACGGACGCGTTGGCGCAGGCCGGGGCCGAGCGGCTGCGGCCCGCCGACCCGGCGCGGATCGGACCGTACGTACCGCTGGGGCTGCTCGGCAGCGGCGGCATGGGACGGGTGTACCTGGCCCGGCCGGGCGACGGCACCGCCGGGCTCGCCGCGGTCAAGGTGATCCGGCCCGAGTACACCGAGAGCCCCGAGTTCCGCCGCCGGTTCCAGCGCGAGGCGGCCGTGCTCGACCGGGTACGCAGCGCGCACGCCCCCCGGCTGCTCAACACCGGCTTCGACCACGAGATGCTCTGGATGGCCACCGAGTATCTGCCGGGGCCCAACCTCTCCGAGGCGGTGCACGAGTTCGGGCCGCTCCCGGCGGCGAGCGTCTGGCGCCTCGTCGGGGACCTCGGGCAGGCGCTCGCGGACCTGGCCGCCGCGCAGGTCGTACACCGGGACCTGAAGCCGTCCAACGTGATCCTGTCCGCCGCCGGCGCGCACGTGATCGACTTCGGTATCTCGCAGGCCGCGGACAGCAGTTCCATCACCGTCACCGGCAAGGCGGTCGGCACCCCCGCCTATATGTCGCCGGAGCGGCTGCGGGACGGCCACTCCGACGCCGTCTCGGACGTCTTCTCGCTCGCCTGCACGCTGGTGTTCGCCGCCACCGGGCGCGCCCCCTTCGGGGACGGCACCGGGGTCGACGTGATGCACCGGGTGGCCTTCGAGGAACCCGATCCGGAGATCCTCGTCGAACTCGCAGACCTTGACGCCGAGTTGGCGTCCGAACTCACTGCCTGCCTCAGCAAGGACCGGGAGGTCCGGCCGACGGAGCGGGATCTGATGTGGACGGCTGAGGGCCGCGCTTCGGGAGACGCGCCCTGGCAGGGCCCGTTGCTCGAGCAGGTGCTCGCGCGGCAGCGGGCGTACGAGGTGCTGCACCGGATGCCCGTGGACCAGACCGTCCAACTCCGGCTGCCCGGGGCGGGGATGGGGCATGGGGCGGTGCCGGGCGCCGGGGCGGGTGCCTGGGCCGCGGGGACACCGGGTGTGCCTGGGATGCCGGGTGCGCCAGGTATGCCTGGTGCACCCGGCACAGCGGGTCCGGTGGGGCCGCAGGGTCCCGCCACGCCCACCGGCCCAGCTACACCCACCGGCCCCGCCACACCCGTCGGGCCCCACACACCCACCGACCCCGCCACACCGGTCGGGCCCGGCGGCGCGGGCATGGCGGCCGGTCCGGACGGCGACGGCACCGGCGCGCACCCCGCCCCCGGGCGGCGCAAGAAGCGGATCGCGCTCGCCGTCACGGCCTCCGTCGCCGTGTGCGCCGTGGCGCTGGCCGCCTTTCTGCTCACCCGCCCGGACCCCGGGAACGCCGCCACGGACCGCCCGTCCACCAAGCCCTCGGCCACCGCCGACGCGTCCCCGTCCCCGCGCCCCGAGCCCTCCGGCTCCCGCGGCCCCGCCTCCCCGTCCGCCTCGGCCTCCGAGTCCGGCCCGGACGACAGTGGCGCTCCCCCGCCGGACGACAAGCCGACCGCCACCGACGGCGGGGACGAGCCGGAACCGGATGACGGGACACCGACCCGTACGTCCGAACCCGACCCCGGCGACTCGCCGAGCAAGCCGTCCTCACCGACCCCCACCAAGCCGCAGAAGCCGCCGTGGATCACGCAGTGCACGTACTACTCGGGCAACGAGCTGACGCAGTACGGGGACAAGGGCGAGCGCGTGGTGCAGGTCCAGTGCATGCTCAGCAAGCGCGGGTACAGCCTCGGGGAGGCGGGCATCGACGGCCAGTTCGGGGACGCCACGCTCGCCGCCGTGAAACGCTTCCAGAAGGCCAAGGGCATCGACGTCGACGGCGATGTGGGCACCAACACCTGGGCGGCGCTGCGGAGTACGACATGACGTAGCGCAACACGCCTCGTCACAACGGGCCGGAACGCGCCGGACAGAGACCCCGCAGCGGCCGACTCGTGACCTTGGTGACGCAGAGTGGACACATAGCGGAGTGGACACGTACCTGACACACCGGAACACACCGGACCGCAGTGACACCGCAGCACGCAGTAACACCCCAGCACGCAATAACGCCGCAGCACACTGAACGCACCACGCACGGAGGAACCCCAGGATGGCAGCCGGCCACGAGCACGAGCACGGCGGTCAGGTCGGTCCGTACCGGCTGCTGCGCCTCCTGGGCAGCGGCGGTATGGGCCGGGTCCACCTCGCGCGTTCCGCGGGCGGCCGCACCGTCGCCGTCAAGCTGATCAAGGCGGAGCTGGCCGCCGAGCCGCTGTTCCGGCAGCGGTTCCGGATGGAGGTCGAGGCGGCGCGGCGGGTCGGCGACCGCTGGACCGCGCCCGTGCTCGACGCCGATACGGAGGCCGCGACGCCCTGGGTCGCCACCGGCTATATCGCGGGCCCGTCCCTCGAGTACCTCGTCTCGCCGCGCGGCCACGGCCCGCTGCCCGCCGATTCCGTCCGCACGCTCGCGTACGGCCTGGCCGGGGCGCTGCTCGACATCCACGGCGCCGGGCTCGTGCACCGCGACCTCAAGCCGTCCAACGTACTGATCACCATCGACGGGCCCCGGGTCATCGACTTCGGCATCGCGCGGGCCCTGGACACGGTCCCCGAGACGACGCTGACCACCGCGGGCATGGTCGTCGGCTCGCCCAGCTTCATGTCGCCGGAGCAGATCAGGGGCGAACCGGTGACCCCGGCGAGCGATGTGTTCTGCATGGGGGCGCTGCTCGCGTACGCGGCGACCGGGCAGCCGCCGTTCGGCAGCGGGAGCGCCGGGAACGTGCACGCGGTGATGTACCGGATCGCGCAGGAGGAGCCGGACCTCGCGGGGATCGAGGAGCCGCTGCGCTCCCTCATCGCCGACTGCCTCGCCAAGGATCCGGCGGCGCGGCCCGCGCCCGAGGAGGTCACCGAGCGGGTGCAGCCGGTGCCGTCCGGCACCTCGTCGCCGCCGTGGCTGCCCGCCCGGATCATCGCCGAACTCGGCCGGAACGCCGTGCAGTTGCTCGATACGGACACTCCGCCTCATGCCACTGCTGCCGAGCCCTCTCTCGGTGCGGATACGGGCACGGATACGGGTGCGGGTACGGACGTGGGTACGGACGTGGGGGCGGGTGCGGGCGCGGACTCCGGGCACGAGCCGTTGACCCTCACGCTGCCGAAGCCGGACCCGGCCCCGGGCCCGACCCCGCACGGACCGCACGCGGCCGAGCACCCGCACCAGGTCTACGCGACCCCGACGCCCCCCGCCGCCCCGGCCGCCCCGGACCCCGCCCCCGCACCCCCGCCCCGCCGCGGACGACGCCTGGCGGCCCTCGCCCTCGGCGTCGTCGCCGTGGTGGCCGCGGCCGGGGTCGCCGCGACGACCGCCGGGATCGGGCCGTTCGGCGGGGGCGGGAACAAGCCGCAAAGCGGCGGCCCCGCCTCCGACGTACCGCGCGACTACGTCGGCACCTGGGCGGGCGAGGTGGAGCGGGACGGCGAACCCACCGGCCAGTTCCGGCGGTTCGTCATCAGCAAGGGTCAGGTCGGCGAGGTGGTCGCCAACAGCATCAGCCTCGGCAAGTCGTACGCGTGCAAGAGCGACGGCAAGCTCGCCGCCGACGTACCCGGCACCGGGCCGATGCGCCTCGACACCAAGGTGGTCGGCAGCGTCCCCGCCGGCCGCTGTTCGGCACTCGGCGAGCACCGGCTCACCGCCGAGGGCGGCGACACGCTCCGCTGGCAGGCGGCGGGCCGCACCGCCGTTCTGCACAAGGTCCGCGGGCCCGAGCGGCTTCCGGCCGCACTCCTCGGCACCTGGAGCCGCGCGCTGCCGAACGGCGGCACCCAGCGGATGACCGTCACGCAGAAGGCCGTGGGCAGCGCCGCGGCGAGGCTGGTCTCGGACGGTCCCGCGGAGCACTGCGAGGCGGGCATGGACCTGGTCTCGGCCGGGGCCGGTGACCACGTGGTGCGCATGGCCCCGCCCGCGGTGGATCGCGCGGCGTCCTCGGGTGCGTGCACCACGGGGCAGGCGTCGACGCTGCGTGTCCAGGCCGGGACGCTGGTCCGGGAGTTCCCGGATGGCAGGACGCTGCGGTACGAGCGCGAGGCCTAGGCTCCCCGGCTTCCGTCACACGTATCCGTGCCGTCGGCTCGGTTGCCGCACCTGGCGGCTGCGCCCCCAGACCCCCGATCGCGCTGAACGCGCTCGTCCTCAAACGCCGGACGGGCTGAAACAGTTGCCCCGTTCGGCGCAGCCGTTCACCCGCACAGCCACCCCCGGGCCGCCCCCGCATGCGTTCCGCACGTCCAACGCATTGGCTCGGTGGTAACGGAGCACGGGACCACCCCAGTTCCGGCGGCGCCGTCGGGGTGCCGCCTCCCGGGCTTCTGTGGAGGACATTGCTCATGCGTACGATGCGAATATCCCTGCGCTCCGGGCTCGCCATCGCCGCCGTCGCGGCCCCGTTCGCCCTTGCCGCGAGCCCGGCGGCAGCGGCCCACGCCGCGCCGATCACCGGCATCAATGTGACCGTGAGCGGCTCGTTCGTGCAGGTCACCACGACGGACTGCCCCAACGGCGGCCGGGCCTCCCTGATGGGGCGCGGAAATGCCAGCTTCGCCGGGGGCGAGCAGGTCGATCTCGCCAGGGGCGGCGACCGGCAGAGCGCCTCCTGGCAGGGTGTCAGCCCAGGAACGTACACGGTGGCGGTGATCTGCTCGGGCGGTGAGTCCGCCGGTTCGCAGCGGGTCACGGTCAGCGGTGCGCCGTCACCCTCGCCCACGGTCGCCCCCACGGGATCGCCCACGGCCCCGACCGGCCAGGTCAGAGGCGGTCTCGGCGGTGTCGCCGAGGACGACGGCTTCGGACGGCCCGGCCAGATCGTCGCGGGTGCCGCACTCGCCACGACCGTGGGCATCGGAGGTGTCCTTCTGATGGGGCGGCGGCGCCGGTCGCGGCGCCATTGAGTCTCGTCCGCACACGCCGGACGGGCTCTCTTCGGCCCGTCCGGTACGACGACGTACGGAAGTGAGCGAACGGTGCCTTCCTCCTCGTACCGCTGTCTCCCCCGGATCAGGCCCCCGCTGGCCGGGCTCACCGCACTCGGCGTGCTCATCGGCGGCTGGCTGATGTCCGAGGGCGTACGGGCCGACGAACAGCCGCCGCGTGCGCCCCTCGCACAGGCCGATGCCGCCGCGCACGCGACGCGTGGCCGGACCGCGCCCGCGCTGCCCGCCGCCCGTCCGCTGCGGATGCGCATACCGTCGATCGGCGTCGACACCGATGTGATCGGGCTCGGGCTGCTTCCGGACGGCACGCTGGACGTGCCGCCGGAAGGGCAGACGCAGTTGGCGGGCTGGTACGAGGGCGGCACAGCGCCCGGCGCGGTCGGCACCGCGATCACGGCCGGGCACCTCGACTCGGCCACCGGGCCCGCGATCTTCTACCGCCTCGGCGCGGTGCAGCCCGGCGACACCGTGGAGGTGGACCGGGAGGACGGGCGCACCGCCGTCTTCACCGTGGACACCGTCGAGTTGGTGCCCGGCGACGCCTTTCCCGACACGAAGGTGTACGGCCAGTCGGACCGGCCCGAACTGCGCGTGATCACCTGCGGCGGGGTGTTCCGCGGCGCCGGGTTCGGCTACCAGGGCAATACGGTGGTGTACGCGCGGCTCACCGACAGCCGGTGGACCTAGGGCCTGTGTCGGAAGTCCCGCCCGCCCTCCGGGCGGACGACGCGACTTCCGACACAGGCCCTACCGGAGTTACGCACCGTAGAGGCCCTCGATCTCCCGCTCGTACGCGGCCGCGACCGCATGGCGCTTGATCTTCAGGGACGGGGTGAGCAGCCCGTTCTCCTCGGTGAACTCGCCCTCGACGATCACGAATGCACGGATCGACTCGGCGCGTGAGACGGCCTCGTTGGCGTAGTCGACCGCCTTCTGGACGTCCGCGATCATCCGCGGGTCCTTGATCACCTCGGCCATGGAGGTGCCCTTCGGCGCCTTGCGGACGGCGAGCCAGTGCTCGACGGCGTCGGGTTCGAGGGTGATGACGGCGCCGATGAAGGGGCGGTTGTCGCCGACGACGATGCACTGCCCGATGGGTGGGCGGCTGCGCAGCCGGTCCTCCAGGACGGCGGGCGAGACGTTCTTGCCGCCGGTGGTGATCAGGATGTCCTTCTTCCTTCCGGTGATCGTGAGGTAGCCGTCGTCGTCGAGTTCGCCGAGGTCGCCGGTGGCGAACCAGCCGTCGTCCAGGGCGCGTTCGGTGGCGTCCTCGTTGTTCCAGTACGAGCCGAAGACGATGCCGCCCTTGATCAGGACCTCGCCGTCGTCCGCGATCCGCACCGAGGTGCCGGGCACCGGCAGGCCGACGGTGCCCGGGCGCGGCGTCAGTGGCGGGATGATGGTGGCGGCGGCCGTCGTCTCGGTCAGCCCGTACCCCTCGTACACGATGATCCCGGCCGCGTAGAAGAAGAGGTTGAGCCGCCGGTCCAGGGGCGAACCGCCGCTGATGGCATAGCGCAGCCGACCGCCGACCTCCTTGCGGATGCGGCGGTAGACAAGCAGGTCGTAGAGCGCCCAGGCGAGATAGAGCCCGAGCGAGGGGCCCTTGCCGCGCTCCAGGAACTTGTCGAGATACGCCTCGCCGAACCGCACCCCGATGCGGTCGGCCCGCTCGAACGACGCGCCGCGCCCGATCTTCTCGGCGGTCGCGCGCCCGGTGTCGTGGATCTTCTCGAAGAGGTACGGCACGCCGACCACGAACGTCGGCCGGAAGGACCGCAGTTCGGGGCGGAGCTCATCGGGCTTGATGCTGGGGCAGTGGCCGATCTCGATGCGCGCGAGCATGCAGGCGACCTGGATGACCCGGCCCAGGATGTGCGCGAGCGGCAGGAAGAGCAGGGTCGAGGCGATCTGGCCGGTGACCTCCTTGAAGATGGGGTGGAGGAGGTCGACGGTGTTGGCTGCCTCGGCGTGCAGGTTGCCGTGGGTGAGGACGCAGCCCTTGGGCTTTCCGGTGGTGCCGGAGGTGTAGCAGAGGGTGGCGATGGTGTCGGGGGTGAGCGCGGCCCGCCGCTTGCCGACCTCTTCTTCGGCTACGTCCCGGCCCAGGGTGGCGAGTTCGACGATCGCGCCGGAGTCCAGTTCCCAGACGCGCAGGGCATCGGGTTCCGGGAGCTCGGCCGCGGCGGTGCGCACCGTCGCCACGTTCTCGGGGGTCTCGGCGATCAGGAAGCGGGCCCCGGAGTCCCGTACGATCCACTCCACCTGCTCGGCCGACGAGGTGGCGTAGATGGGTACGGTCTGCCCGCCCGCTGCCCAGATGGCGAAGTCCAGGACGGCCCACTCGTAGCGCGTACGCGACATCAGCGCGACCCTGCCGCCCGGTTCGAGGCCCGCGGCGATCAATCCCTTGGCGGCGGCGGTCACTTCGCGGGCGAAGTCCGCGGCCGTCACGGGCCGCCAGGCGTCGCCCTCCTTGCGGTGCAGGACCACCGCGTCGGGATCCTCGGCGGCGTTGGTGAACGGGATGTCCGCGGTGGTGGCCCCGTCGGCCGGGCGCTCGGCGAGCGGGGCGGTGCGCACCTCGCGTACGACGCCGTTCTCCCTGATGAGTTCGGTATGGACGCGCGCCGCCAGGTCGCTGCGCTGCTTCGCCCTCTTCAGATCCTTGCGTACGCCCATGGTGGCTCCGTGTGTCGGCCTGCGGTGCGAAGTTGCTTACGCACCGGTCAACTTACCGATGCGTAAGAAGAAATCAATGGGTCTGGCCAGACTCTGACTTCTGAGTAAGCTTACTCACGAGTAAGAAATGGACCAGGGGTAGCGAGGAGGCTTCCATGGCGGACAGCGGCAACCCGGACAACTTGGCGGAACTCGACTTCTCGAGCGTCTCCCCCGAGGAGTTCGCGAGGATCGTGAAGGGTCTCTCCACGAAGGAGATCAACGAGATCGCGCGGGACGAGGCGCTGCGGGCTCGCGTCCTCACCGAGGTCTTCGGGCGCATGGAACGGCAGTTCAAGCCGGAGACGGCGGGCACGCTCAAGGCGCTGATCCGCTGGAAGGTGGGCGGCGTCAGCGAGGCGGTCTACGAGACCGAGATCGACGACGGCCGCTGCACGGTCCGCGAGGGCCGCAGCACTGCCGAGCCGCGGGTCACCCTGGTCATGGGCGATGCGGAGTTCCTCAAGCTGGTCTCCGGCAACGCCAGCCCCATCACGCTGTTCATGACGCGCAAGCTCAAGGTCGCGGGCGATGTCGCGCTCGCCTCGGGGCTCACTCGCTACTTCGACATACCCAAGGCGTGATCGTCCATGACCGGGTTCTCTCTTGAACTGACCGAGGAACAGCAGGACTTGCGGGAATGGGTGCACGGCTTCGCGGCCGAGGTGGTGCGCCCGGCGGCGGCCGAGTGGGACGAGCGCGAGGAGACTCCCTGGCCCATCATCCAGGAGGCCGCGAAGATCGGCCTGTACGGATTCGAGTCCCTGGCCGACCTCTTCGGCGATCCCACCGGGGTCTCGCTCCAGATCGCCAACGAGGAGCTGTTCTGGGGTGACGCCGGGATCGGCATGGCCCTGTTCGGCACCTCGCTCGCGGTCGCCGGGATCTTCTCGGCCGGTACGCCGGACCAGCTCGCCGAGTGGGTGCCGCAGTGCTTCGGGGACGAGGACGCACCGAAGCTCGCGGCGTTCTGCGTCTCGGAGCCGCAGGCGGGTTCGGACGTCTCGGCGATGCGGACCCGGGCGCGGTACGACGAGGCCAAGGACGAGTGGGTGATCGGCGGGCAGAAGGCCTGGATCACCAACGGTGGCATCGCCGACGTGCATGTGGTGGTCGCCTCGGTGGAGCCCGGGCTCGGCGCCCGCGGCCAGGCGGCGTTCATCGTGCCGCCGGGCACTCCGGGACTCGAAGGCGCCCGAAAGATCCGCAAGTTGGGGCTTCGCGCCTCGCATACGGCGGATGTCTTTCTCGATGACGTACGGGTTCCGGGGCACTGTCTGCTCGGGGGCAAGGAGCGGCTCGACGCTCGGCTTGCCCGGGCTCGGCAGGGTGCTCCCGGGGGCGGTTCGGGAGGCGGCTCCGGTTCCGGTTCCGGCGGTACGAGCAAGGGCGGCAAGGGGCAGGCCGCGATGGCCACGTTCGAGGTGAGCCGCCCGACCGTCGGCGCCCAGGCGCTCGGAATCGCGCGCGCCGCGTACGAGTACGCGCTCGAATACGCCGGGGACCGCGAGGCGTTCGGCCGCCCCATCATCGAGAACCAGTCGATCGCCTTCGCCCTCGCCGACCTGCGCACCGAGATCGAGGCGGTACGGCTGCTCATCTGGCAGGCCGCCTGGATGGCCCGCAACGACAGGACCTTCGACGCGGGCCAGGGCTCCATGTCCAAGCTGCGCGCGGGCGAACTGGCCGTCGCGGCAACGGAGAAGGCCATCCAGGTGCTCGGCGGCGCCGGGTACAGCCGGGAGCATCCGGTGGAGCGGATGTACCGGGACGCGAAGATCTACACGATCTTCGAGGGGACGAGTGAGATCCAGCGCCTGGTGATCGCTCGGGCCATCTCGGGGCGGCACATTCGCTGACCCCGGGTGTCCGAAACGTGATCGATCCGCAACCCAAAACGCTGCTCCCCGCGCCCCCTTCGTACGTCACATTCACGACAGCAGGACGAGTGGAGGGGGTCCGGCATGGGTGGACGGGATCGGTTCGAGGGATTCGGTGATCGGCGCCGGAGGTTGCGAGGGCTGAGGGGGCTGAGGAGGCTTGTGGCCCTCGCCGCGGCCGGGGGCATCCTGCTCACCGGCTGCTCCGGCAGCGGCAATCAAGCCACGGGCGCCGTCGACAAGGGCCGCTCCGGGGGCGGCGCAGAGGGTGCCATGCCCGCGCCCGGCCAGGGCGGCGCGGCCGAGGGCGACAAGCGGCAGGAGAACGGGAAGGACGTAGCGCCCGATCCCGACCATCTCTCCACCTTCGCCCTCGACGTCGACACCGCGTCGTACGGCTATGCCCGGCGCACCCTCGGCGAGGGCCGGATGCCCGCGCCGTCCACGGTCCGCCCGGAGGAGTTCATCAACAGCTTCCAGCAGGAGTACGCGCAGCCCGAGGGCAACGGGCTCGCGGTCAGCACGGACGGGGCCCGGGCGCCGGGCGAGAGCGCGGCCGACGGGGACTGGTCGCTGCTGCGCGTCGGGCTCGCCAGCAAGGCCGCACCGGATGCGTCCCAACGTCCGCCCGCCGCCCTGACGTTCGTCATCGACGTCTCCGGTTCCATGTCCGAACCCGGCCGCCTCGATCTCGTACGGGACTCCCTGCGGGTCATGACGAACCAGCTGCGCCCCGAGGACTCGGTGGCGATCGTGACGTTCAGCAGCGAGGCCGAGACCGTACTGCCGATGACCCGCCTGGGCGGACACGCGGCCGAAGGCGGTGAGGGCGGCGCGGGCGAAGGCGCGGGCGAGGACGCGGCCAGGAGCGGCAACCGCGGCCGGGTGCACGCGGCCATCGACGAGCTGCGGCCGACCGACTCCACCAACCTCGACGCGGGCATCCGCACCGGCTACGACACGGCCGTCGAGGGCCACCGCCCCGGCGCCACCAACCGCGTCGTGCTGCTCTCCGACGCGCTCGCCAACACCGGCGAGACCAGCGCCGACGCCATCCTGGAGCAGATCTCCACGGCCCGCCGCGAGCACGGCATCACGCTCTTCGGGGTCGGCGTGGGCAGCGAGTACGGCGACGCCCTGATGGAGCGGCTCGCGGACAAGGGCGACGGGCACACCACGTACGTCTCTACTGAAGAAGAGGCGCGCAAGGTGTTCGTCGACGACCTGCCCACCCATATCGAGCTGCGCGCCCGCGACGCCAAGGCGCAGGTCGCCTTCGACCCGGAGACGGTCGAATCGTTCCGGCTCATCGGCTACGACAACCGGCGCGTCGCCGACGAGGACTTCCGCGACGACCTCGTGGACGGCGGCGAGGTCGGCCCCGGCCACACGGTGACGGCCCTGTACGCCGTGCGCCTCAAGGAGTCGGCGAGCGGGGAGTCGGACGGGGGCGGGGGCGGGGGCCGGGTCGCCACCGCCACGGTCCGCTGGCTCGACCCGAAGACCCGCGCACCGCACGAGAGTTCCTCGACCGTCGACGCCGCGGACCTGCGGGGCTCGCTCTGGGGCAGCGCCGACCGCGGACTCCAGGTCGCCGCGTCGGCCGCCTACTTCGCGGACGCGCTGCGCTCTGCGGGCCGTCCGGACACGGGGACGTACCGCCCGTCCCCGTGCGGCGCGGGCGCGAGCCACTGCTCGGACGGCGCCGAGCCCGCCGATTCCGGTTTCAACCCGAAGGGCACCGGCACCGGCGACGGCGACGGCGACCGCTTCATCAGGATCCCGGGGACGATGTCCCTGGCCGAACTCCAGGGCCAGGTGGATCGCCTGGCACGGGACACGGGCGAGGCGGACATACGCCAACTCGCGACGGCCGTAGGCCAGGCGGCGGATCTGACGTAGGCCCTCTCGGCGGCTATCCGGGGCGGGCGCAGGCCGGGTCGCAGGCCGGACGGTCGCCCGAAGGTGCCGTGACCAGGCGTAATTCGGGCTGCCGCCGGTGTGCCCCGCCCCGCCGGGCGCCCCGCTCGGGTCAGGGTGCTTGCCATGGCACACACCACGTACGACCACGCACACACCACGCATGAGCACGCACACACCTCACGAACCATGGGCACCGCAGGCCGCGACCGGACCGCGGGGGTCGGCTCCGGGCGCCGGTGGCCGTCCGGCCGCGGGCGGGTGGTTCTGCTGTGCGGGCTGCCCGCCCTGGCCGTGCTCGTCGCCGGGTACCAGCGGCGGTGGATGTCCGACGACGCGCATATCTACGTGCGCACGGTGCGGCAGATCCTCGCGGGCAACGGACCCGTGTTCAACCCCGGCGAGCGCGCCGAGGCGTCCACCGGCACCCTGTGGCAGTGGCTCCTCGCCGCCGCCGGGCTGCCCGGTGCCGATGTGCCGAGCGCCGCGGTGTACGGCGGGCTGCTGCTCACGGCCGCCGGGTTCGCGCTCGCCGGGCTCGGCTGTGTGCGCCTGTACGGCACCACGCGCGCGCTGCCGTTCGGCGCCCTCGTGCTGCTCGCGCTGCCGCCCGTATGGGACTTCGCGACCTCCGGCCTGGAGACCGGGCTCGCCACCTGCTGGCTCGCGGGTGCTTGGCTGCTCCTCGTCACATCGCCGGGCGCCGCGATGACGTGCTTCGTCGCCGGGCTCGGCCCGCTCGTACGGCCCGATCTGGGCCTGGTGTCCGTGGTGCTGCTCGGCGCCCAGTGGCTGATGGTGCGGCCGTCGTGGCGGCGCGCCCTCGCCGGGGCGGGAATCGCGGGCGCGGCCCCGGCGGCGTACGAACTCTTCCGCGCGGGTTACTACGGGCACCTGGTGCCGCTGCCCGCCGTCACCAAGGAGGCGTCCCAGAGCCTGTGGGCGCGCGGCTTCGGCTATCTCGCGGACTTCGCGAGCCCTTATCTGCTGTGGGTGCCCGCGCTGTTCGTGCTCGCTCCCGTCCTCGCTGCCGTGCTCGGTGCCGTGCTTGCCGCCGTACTGCGGGTGCGTCGCGGACACGAGGCGAGGGTGGTGCGTCGCGGACACCGGGCGAGGGTGGTGCGTCGCGGTCCGGATCTCGGACTTCCGCTCGTGCCCGCGCTCGCGCCGGTCGTCGCCGGGGCGCTCTGCTGGGTGTACGTCATCAAGGTCGGCGGGGACTTCATGCACGGGCGGATGCTGCTGCCGGGACTGTTCCTGATGCTCCTTCCGGTCTTCGTCGTGCCCCTCACCCGCGTCTCGGCGCTCGCCGCCGCGGGGCTCGCCGTCTGGGCCCTGGTCTGCGCCGGGTGGCTGCGGATGCCGTACGAGGGGCAGCTCGGCCCGGGCGGCATCGCCGACGAACGCGGCGTGTACGTCCGCCAGAACGCCGACCCGCACCCGGTGCACCACACCTTCGCCGGTACCGACGGGCCTGCCGCGTACGGGGCGCTGGCCCGCCGGGCGGAACCGGCGAGCCTGCTGCTCGGCCACACCCGGGTCGCCGCGAACACACCCGAGGTGACCGGTGTCTACACCGTGCTCGGCCATAACGGCACCTCGGTCCCCCTCTCCGGCGCGGCCCTCGACCCGATCGGCCTCGCCTACCCGCTGGCCGCGCACTCCCAGCGCGACCCGAACCGCCGCGTCGGGCACGACAAGCACCTCCCGGTGGAGTGGATCGTCGCCGACCGCGGCACCGGTGAACTGCCGCCCGGCGCCGACCCGGTGAAGCTGGCCGCCGCACAACGCGCCCTGCGCTGCCCGGCCCTGGCCGAACTGCGTGCCGCGACCGAGGCCCCGCTCACCCCGGACCGCTTCCTGCGCAACCTCACCGGGGCATGGGACCGGACGGCCCTGCGCTTCCCGACGGACCCGGTGGCGGCGGAGCGGGAGCTGTGCCAGTAGGCCCAGGACCGGCAACCGGTTCCGGCCAGGACCTAGCGGGTGTCTCCCCGAGACGGGCCCTAACTCACGATGTCCTTACGGGCAAAGCCCCGGAACGCCAGCGCCACCAGGACCAGTGCGTACGCCACGGACACCGCCGCGCCCTGCGCCATGCCGCCCCACTCGGGTATCGGCTGGAGCGCGTCGATCCAGGCGAACTGCCAGTGCGCGGGCAGGAAGTCACGCCAGTCGCCCAGGGCCGTGACCGCGTCCAGGACGTTCCCGACGATCGTCAGGCCGACGGCGCCGCCGACCGCGCCGAGCGGGGCGTCCGTCTTGGTGGAGAGCCAGAACGCAAGCCCCGCCGTGACCAGTTGGGACACGAAGATGTACGCCACCACGACGAAGAGCCGACCCGCGACCGTGCCGGACGGCACCGCACCGCCCGTGGGCAGTTCGAGCGGCCCCCAGCCGTACGCCACCGTGCCGACCGCGAGCGCGACCAGCGGGAGCAGCAGCATGGCTGCCGCGCTCAGGCCGAGCGCGACCGCGAGCTTGCTCCACAGGAGCCGGGCCCGGGGCACCGGGGCGGCCAGGAGGTAGCGCAGCGACGACCAGCTCGCCTCGGACGCCACGGTGTCCCCGCAGAACAGCGCCACCGGCACCACAAGCAGGAAGCCCGCCGAGACGAAGAGGCAGGTGGCGGCGAAGTTCGCGCCGGAGGCCGTGGCCGTCTGCATCAGCGTCGCGCCGCGCTCCGGGTTGGCGTCCGGGGTGCCGCCGATGGCGAACGCCGCGACCAGGATCAGCGGCAGCACCGCGAGGACACCGGCCATGACCAGGGTCCGGCGCCGCTTGAGCTGCCGCAGCGCCTCCACCCTGAGGGGCAGGGTGCGCCGGGGACGGTACCCGGGCGCGGAGATGTCCCGCCCCGCCTCGGTGCGCGTGGTCATGCCGTCCCTCCGATCAGGGTCAGGAAGGCGTCCTCCAGCCTTCGGTGCGGGCCGATGCCGGTCACCGGAACCTCCAGGCGGACCAGTTCCGCGAGGAGTTCCGCGACCGTCGCGCCGTCGAGCCGGACGAGCACGCCGCCCTCGGCCGCGGTCGCCGACGCCACGCCCTCCAGGGCGCCCATCTTCTCGACCAGGGCCTCTTCGGGCGCCCGCTCGGTGGCGACCAGGAGCGTCTCGCCGGAGCCGATGATCTCGGCGACGGGGCCCGCCTGGACGAGTCGGCCGCGGTCCATCACCACCAGGTGCGTGCAGGTCTGCTCGACCTCGGCGAGCAGATGGCTGGAGACGATGACGGTGCGCCCCTGGGCGGCGTACCGGATCAGGACCTCGCGCATCTCGCGGATCTGCGGCGGGTCGAGCCCGTTCGTGGGCTCGTCCAGGATCAGCAGGTCCGGCAGGCCGAGCATGGCCTGGGCGATGGCGAGGCGCTGCCGCATGCCCTGCGAGTACGAGCGCACCGCGCGCGCGAGCGCGTTACCGAGCCCGGCGATCTCCAACGCCTCTTCTACGTGGGCGTCTTCGGCGGGGCGGCCGGTGGCGCGCCAGTACAGTTCGAGGTTCTCGCGGCCCGAGAGGTGCGGCAGGAAGCCCGCGCCCTCGACGAACGCGCCGACCCGGGACAGGACCGGGGCGCCCGGCCGCACGGCGTGCCCGAAGACCCGGATCTCGCCGCCGTCGGGCGTGATCAGGCCCATCAGCATCCGCAGCGTCGTCGTCTTCCCGGCGCCGTTGGGCCCGAGCAGGCCGAGCACCTGGCCCTTCTCGACGCGGAAGGAGAGGTCCTGGACGGCGTACGCGTCGCTGTCCTTGCCGTACCGCTTCGTCAAGTCCTCGATGCGCAGCGGCACTTCGGCGAGTGCCGGGTCCGGGGCCGGGGGCGCGGTGCGGCGGCGCACGCCGATCAGGAGCGCGGCCGCGGCGACGAGCCCGGCGAGCGGCAGCCACCACACCCAGGCGGGCAGCGGCGTGGCCGCGGTCTCCACGCCCGGAGCCGTGGGCACCCGCAGGTCGCCGTCGACGGTCACGGTGTACGTCGCGGGCTCGACCGGTGAGGCGTATCCGAGGTCGGTGGCGGAGAGCACGAGCCGCAGCCGGTGCCCGGCCCGCACCTCGTGGTCGATGGCGGGCAGCGTCAGCTCGACCTCGCGACCCTTGCCGCCCGCGCCGCCGTTGCCGTTGCTCCCGCCACCCGCGTCCTCGACCCGGAAGGGGGCCACCAGCTGGGCGGGCAGCACCTGTTGTCTGCCGTCGGGCCCGACGTCGTAGACCTTCCCGAAGAGCACCGCGTCCTTGTGGTCGGAGGCCACGCGCACGGTCACCTTGGGTGAGCCGGTGATGCGCAGGTCCTTCTTCAGTGGCGCGGTGTCGAACCGGGCGAACTGGCCGGGGAAGTCCATCGAGAGGCCGCCGAGGCCGAGCGAGGAGAGCTGGGCGAGATTGCCGCCGAGCCCCGGCACGGACGAGATCGCGGGCGGGCTCGAACCCGCCGGGTTGGTCAGGGACTTGGTGCCGCCGCTGAGCGGGATGTTCCGCGTGCCGCTGTCCAGGCCGGGGTACCCCTCGTCGGTGGCGCCGCGCAGCCGGGTGCGGCCGTCCGTGGAGTCGACGCCGCCCGCGCGGCTGACGCGGAACGGGGCGCCCGTGTCGGCGGACTTGTCGCCCTTCAGGTAGCGGTCGAACCAGGCGTCCACGCGCGCGGACACCCGGCCCTGCTCCATGTCACCGCCGTCGTGGCCGCCGGCGATCCAGTCGACGGCCACCGGGGCGCCGTTGTCCCCGATGGTCTGGGCCATGGCGTCGGCCTGGCCGAGCGGGAAGAGCGAGTCGGTCTGGCCCTGCACGATCAGGCTGGGCACCTTGATCTTGTCGCCGACGGCGGAGGGGCTGCGCTCCTCCAGGAGTTTCCGGGCCGCGTCGTCCGGCTTACCCGCCACCGCGACCCGTTCGTACATCTCGCACAGCTGCTTCTCGAAGCTCTCGCAGCCGCCGCCCGTGGCGAAGAACACGCCCGTCCACAGCTTCTTGAGGACGCCGTCGGGGAACAGCGAGTCCGCGAGGTTCCAGTAGGTGATCAGCGGGGCGATGGCGTCGACCCGGCGGTCGTGTCCGGCGGCGAGCAGCGAGACCGCGCCGCCGTACGAGGCGCCGGTGACGCCCACGCGCGGGTCGCCCTCGCCGTCGAGCTGGACCTCGGGGCGGTCGGCGAGCCAGTCGATGAGCCGGGAGACGTCGGCGACCTCGCCCTTCGGGGCGTTCAGGCCGATCTTTCCGCCCGATTTGCCGAAGCCGCGCGCGGACCAGGTGAGCACCGCGTACCCGTCCCGGGCCAGTTGCTCGGCCTGGGCGCGCACGTCCTCCTTGCTGCCGCCGAAGCCGTGGCCGATGAGCACGGCGGGGCGGGCGGTGTCGGTGCTTCCGGCGGTGAAGTACGAGGTGTCGATCCGTACCGGCGGCTCGCCGCCGTCCCGCGTGCCGTCCATCGGCAGCATGCGGTCCTGGCGTCGTACCTCGGGGCCGTCGTCGGAGGCCACGGACGCCGCCGTCGCCGTCCCGGCGCCGCCGAACACGGCGACGGCGGCCGCGATCGCGAGCAGCCGCCGTCCGCGCGGGCGGCCCGGGGCACCGGACCGAAATCTGGACCATCGACGGTTCATGCGATCAACCGTACGGGCGGCCACTGACATTCGCGCTCGACCGGGGGCGGAACACGTCGACCTCCCCAGGTCGTACAAGGGCGGTGCCGCATACCGCAGCCGTGGTACGAACGCCCGCATGGAGATCCGACGTGCGACCGCTGTGGACGAACTGCTCGCCGCCTCGCCGCTGTTCGACGGCCCGGCACGGCCCGAGTGGGCCCGCGGCTTCCTGGACGCCCCCGGACACCATCTCTTCCTCGCGTACGCCGCCGGGGCCGAGGCGCCGGTGGGCTTCATCACGGGCATCGAGATGTGCCATCCCGACAAGGGCGTGGAGATGTGCCTGTACGAGCTGGCGGTCGCCGAGCCGTACCGGCGCCGTGGCATCGCCTCCGCCCTGATCGCCGAGCTCGCCGCGCTCGCGGAGGAGCGCGGCTGCTACGACATGTGGGTCGGGGTCGACCTGGACAACCACGGCGCCCTGGCCGCGTACCGTGCGACCGGGGCCGTCGCGGAGGGCGGATGTGCCGTACTGACCTGGCAGTTCACCCGCACCTGAGCCGCGACGCGCCCCGGTCGTACTTCGCTGGTGTGCAGCTCAGTGGTTACGCGGGAACCCGAGGTCCACCCCGGACGGCGCGTCCGCCGGGTCGGGCCAGCGGGTCGTGACGACCTTGCCGCGGGTGTAGAAGTGCGTGCCGTCGTTGCCGTAGATGTGGTGGTCGCCGAAGAGGGAGTCCTTCCAGCCACCGAAGGAGTGGTAGCCCACCGGCACCGGGATCGGCACGTTCACGCCGACCATGCCGGCCTCGACCTCCAGTTGGAAGCGGCGGGCGGCGCCGCCGTCCCGGGTGAAGATCGCCGTGCCGTTCCCGAAGGGGGAGTTGTTGATGAGGGCGAGGCCCTCCTCGTACGTCTCGGCGCGCAGGACGCACAGGACCGGGCCGAAGATCTCGTCCTTGTAGGCGTCCGCGGTCACCGGCACCCGGTCGAGCAGCGAGAGCCCGATCCAGTGGCCGTTCTCGTAGCCCTCGACCGTGTACCCGGTGCCGTCGAGGACGACCTCGCAGCCCTGGTCCGCGGCGCCCTTCACATAAGAAGCGACCTTGTCGCGGTGGGCGGCCGTGATGAGCGGGCCCATCTCGGAGGACGGGTCGTCGCCCGGGCCGATCTTGATCTTCTCGGCGCGCTCCCGGATCTTGGCCACGAGCTCGTCGCCGGTCGCACCGACCGCCACCACCGCGGAGATCGCCATGCAGCGCTCACCGGCCGAGCCGTAGGCCGCCGAGACCGCGGCGTCCGCGGCCGCGTCCAGGTCGGCGTCGGGCAGCACCAGCATGTGGTTCTTGGCGCCGCCCAGCGCCTGGACGCGCTTGCCGTTGGCCGACGCCGTGGTGTGAATGTAGCGGGCGATCGGGGTGGAGCCCACGAAGGAGACGGCCGCCACGTCCGGGTGCTCGAGGAGCCGGTCGACGGCCACCTTGTCGCCGTGCACGACGTTGAAGACCCCGTCCGGAAGCCCCGCCTCCGAGAGGAGCTCGGCGATCTTCAGGGACGGTGACGGGTCCTTCTCCGAAGGCTTCAGGACGAAGGTGTTGCCGCACGCGATGGCCAGCGGGAACATCCACATCGGCACCATCGCGGGGAAGTTGAACGGCGTGATGCCCGCGACGACGCCGAGCGGCTGGCGGATCGAGGAGACGTCCACGCGGGTGGCCACCGACGTGGACAGCTCGCCCTTGAGCTGCACCGTGATCCCGCACGCCAGGTCGACGATCTCCAGGCCGCGGGCGACCTCGCCGAGCGCGTCCGAGTGCACCTTGCCGTGCTCGGCGGTGATCAGCGCGGCGATCTCGTCCCGGTGCTGGTCGAGCAGGGCGCGGAACTTGAAGAGGATCGTCGTGCGCTGCGCCAGCGACGACTGCCCCCAGGTCCGGTACGCCTCCTTGGCGGCGGCGACCGCGGCGTCCACCTCGGCGGCCGAGGCGAAGTCGACCCGCCGGGCCACCTCGCCGGTCGCCGGGTCCGTCACGGGCCCGGAATTCCCCGAGGTTCCCGCAACGGTCTTGCCGCCGATCCAGTGGTGCAAGGTGTTCGTCATGACGTCAAGCTCCTTCGCAGCGGGCGGCTCTACAGGGGCCCGGAAAACAGGGCCGCCCTATAGGGGTCCATAAGCAACGGGGTCCGTAGGGCTCACAGAGGGCGGCGTCGTGCCCCTGCCTGCCTGTCGTACTCCTCACGGGCCTTGACCGCGGCTGTGCGGTGCGCGGTCTCGGCCACCGGAACATCCCACCACGCCTGCGCGGGCGGCACGCCCGACACTCTGTCTGACATTTCGGTCTCCACATAGACACCTGTGGGGCCGTCGGCGGCACGCGCGCGTGCGAGGGCTTCGCGCAGGTCACGCACCGTTTTCGCGCGCAGTACGGGCATCCCGAGCGAGGCCGCGTTGGCGGCCAGGTCCACGGGCAGGACGTCTCCGGTGTACGTCCCGTCCGTCGCCTGGAAGCGGTACGCGGTGCCGAGCCGCTCGCCGCCGACCGTCTCGGAGAGGCCACCGATGGACGCGTACCCGTGGTTCTGGAGGATCACGACCTTGATGGGCAGGCCGCGCTGGACGGCGGTGACGATTTCGGTGGGCATCATCAGATACGTCCCGTCGCCGACCAGGGCCCACACCGGCCGCCCCGGCGCGGCCAGCTGAACGCCGAGCGCCGCCGGAATCTCGTATCCCATACAGGAGTAGCCGTATTCCACGTGGTACTGAAGTGGAGACCGGGTCCGCCACAGCTTGTGCAGGTCGCCGGGGAGCGACCCGGCGGCGTTGATCAGTACGTCCTCGTCGGTCACCAGGGCGTCCAGGCAGCCGAGGACCTGGGCCTGGGTGGGCACGGCGTCCTGGTCGGGCGCGGCGTAGGCGGCGGTGACCTGCTCCTCCCAGCGGGCCTTGGCCTCGGTGTACTCGGCCTCGTAGACGGCGTCCACGCGATAGCCGGGGCTCTCCCCGGTGCCCTGCCGCAGCTCCCGCTCCAGCACCTCCAGGCCCACGCGCGCGTCCCCCACCAGCGCGGTAGCGGCGCCCATCTTGTGGGCGTCGAAACCGGTGATGTTGAGGTTGACGAAGCGGACCTCGGGGTTCTCGAACAGCGTCGAGGACGCGGTGGTGAAGTCGGTGTAGCGGGTGCCGACGCCGAGCACCAGGTCGGCGGTGCGGGCGAGGTGGTCAGCGACGGCGGTCCCGGTGTGCCCGATGCCGCCGACGTCGGCCGGGTGGTCGTACCGGAGCGAGCCCTTCCCCGCCTGGGTGGCGGCGACGGGGATGCCGGTGGCGTCGGCGAGCTCCTTGAGGGCCTGCTCGGCCCCGCTGTAGTGCACACCACCGCCCGCGACAATCAACGGCCGCCGGGCGGAACTCAGCGCACGTACCGCTTCGTTGACATCGTGAGAGTCCGGCTCCGGTGCCCGCACCCGCCACACCCGGTCCGCGAAGAACTCCTCGGGCCAGTCGTAGGCCTCCGCCTGCACGTCCTGCGGCAGCGCGAGCGTCACGGCACCCGTCGCGGCGGGATCGGCGAGCACCCGCATGGCCTGAAGCGCGGCCGGGATCAGCGCCTCGGGCCGGGTGATGCGGTCGAAGTACCGGGAGACGGGCCGCAGACAGTCATTGACCGATACGTCGCCCGCATACGGCACTTCGAGCTGTTGCAGGACCGGATCGGCGGGCCGGGTGGCGAAGACGTCACCGGGGAGCAGCAGCACGGGGAGGTGGTTGATGGTCGCAAGCGCGGCGCCGGTGACGAGATTGGTGGCACCGGGACCGATGGAGGTGGTGACGGCCTGCGCCGAGAGCCGCCCGGACTGGCGGGCGTAGCCGACGGCGGCGTGCACCATGGCCTGTTCGTTGCGCCCCTGGTAGTACGGCATGGCGTCGCCGTACTCGACGAGCGCCTGCCCGACCCCGGCGACATTGCCGTGCCCGAAGATCCCCCAGGTCGCGGCGATCAGCCGCTGCCGGGTGCCGTCCCGCTCGGTGAACTGCCGGGCCAGGAAAGCGATCAGGGCCTGGGCGACGGTGAGGCGACGCGTGCCGCCGGAGGAGCCGGACGCCGACGGCGTGGTGGTGCTCATCGGGCTCATCGGTAACCCTCCTGATGATCGGGGTGGAAGCAGATCTTCCATTCCCGTTCCTCGCCGGGTCCCGCCATGACGTTCAGGTAGTACATGGCGTGGCCGGGCTGGGCGATGGACGGGCCGTGCCAGCCGTCCGGGACGAGCACGGCGTCGCCGCCGCGCACCTCGGCGAGCACGTCCGTGCCGCCAGGCCGCGACGGCGAGACCCGCTGGTAGCCGAGCCCGGCACGGCCCGCGCGCTCCTCGATCTCGAAGTAGTAGATCTCCTCCAACTGCGCCTCGACGCCCGGGCGGTGCTCGTCGTGCTTGTGCGGGGGATACGAGGACCAGTTGCCGCCCGGCGTGATCACCTCCACGGCGATCAGGCGGTCGCAGTCGAAGACCCCGGCGGCGCCGAAGTTCCGTACCTCGCGCGCGCACTTGCCGCTGCCGCGCTGCTCGACCGGAACCTCCGGCGCGGGGCCGTAGCGGGCGGGGAGTCTGCGCTCGCACCTCGCTCCTGCCAGGGCGAAGCGGCCTCCCGCGCCGGAGGCGATCTGGGCGTGGGCGTCGCGCGGCAGATAAGCGAAGTCACTGACTCCGCCGAACACGCTGTCCCGGCCCACGAGTTCGAAGAACTCACCTGCCACCTGCACCGTACAGCCGCCGCCGAGGGGAACGAGGATCCACTCGCTGTCTCCGGTGGAGAACGGGTGCAGCGCGCCCGGAGCCAGCTCGAGCACGCGCAGCCCGGCGTACTCCCAGGGGACCTCCCGGGCGACGTTCTTCGGGTCGATGTCCAGGGCGTACGGCCCCATGGCCGCACTGCCCGCCGGTACGTGCATCACGCCTCCTAAACTCACGGTACGTCCCGTGTGGGGGGCCAGGGGGAGACACCCCCTAGGCCCTGCCTTCGGACTCGGCCTGACCGAGCAGCGCGGCGGCGGTGTCGACGGCCGCCGCCACGTCATCATCCGCCGGGTAGAGCAGCGAGCGCCCCACGACAAGCCCTTGGACGGTGGGCAGTTGCAGCGCTTTGCGCCATTGTTCGTACGTCTCGTCGGGCCGGTCCCCGCGTACGTCACCGCCGAGCAGCACCGCCGGAAGCGTGGACGCCTCCATCGCGCGGGCCATGCCGTCCGGGTCCGGGGCGCCGTCCGGGCCCTCGGTGACGGGGACCTTCAGCCAGGTGTACGCGGAGGTGCCGGCCAGCCCGGAGGCGATCGCGATCGACGTGGCGACCGCCTCCGGGCTGAGGTCGTTGCACACCCGCCCGTCGACCCGCCGGGACAGAAACGGCTCGACGAACACGGGCAGCTGACGCTCCGCCATCTCGTCGATGACCCGGGCGGCGGCGTGCAAAGTGGCGAGCGAGCCGGGGTCACGGTGATCGATACGGAGCAGCAGCTTCCCCGCGTCCAGGCCGAGCCGGGCCAGATCTCGGGGTCGATGGCCGGTGAACCGGTCGTCGAGCTCGAAGACGGAACCGGCAAGTCCGCCACGGTTCATCGACCCGATAGCGATCTTGTGGTCCAGGGCGCCGAGCAGCAGCAGATCATCGAGGACGTCGGCACTGGCGAGCACCCCGTCGACGCCGGGCCGGGACAGCGCGAGACAGAGGCGTTCGAGCAGGTCAAGGCGGTTGGCCATGGCGAAGCGGCGGTCCCCGACGGCGAGCGCGCCGCGCGCCGGATGATCCGCGGCGACGATGAGCAGCCGCCCGCGCTCCCCGAGCAGCGGCCGCCGCCCACGCCGCGCGGCCGCCTCGGCCACGGCCCCCGGCCACCGGGCCCGCGTCCGGGCCAGCTCGGCGGGGCTGATCCGGCCGACGAGGCTCGTCCCGGCGGTACCGGTTCCGGTTCCGACTCCGGTTCCGGCTTCGACTCCGGCTCTGGTGGAGTCAGGGGTTCCGGCGGTTATCGGAGACCCGGTGGTCCGCCCCGGCCGCGGTGTGATCATGCTGCGTCGCCTTCCAAAGTGGCCGTCACCTCGTCGGCGTACGGCATCGCGGAGGAGCAGGCGAGCCGGGACGCGACGATGGCCCCGGCCGCATTGGCGTACCGCATGATCCGCGTCAACTCCCAGCCGCCGAGCAGTCCGTGACACAGCGCGCCGCCGAAGGCGTCTCCGGCGCCGAGCCCGTTGACGACCTCGACGGGAACCGGCGGGACCTCGGCACTTTCGCCGTCGCTGTTCATCGCGAGTACGCCCTTGGGTCCCTGCTTCACGACGGCGAGCCGGACCCCGGCCTCGAGCAGCGCGCGAGCGGCGGCGTACGGCTCGCGCTCGCCGGTGGCGACCTCGCACTCGTCGAGGTTGCCGACGGCGACGGTGGCGTGGGCGAGCGCCTGCCGGTAGTACGGCCTGGCCTGCTCGGGGCCGTCGGTCCAGAACATGGGCCGCCAGTCGAGGTCGAAGACCGTCGCCATCCCTGCCTTGGCCCGCTGTTCGAGGGCGTAAAGCGTGGCCGTCCGGCTCGGCTCCTCGCTCAGGCCGGTCCCGGTCACCCAGAACACCCGCGCCGCGCGGATCGCTTCGAGGTCGAGCTCGCCGGGGTGGATCTCCAGGTCGGGGGCCTTGGGGCGGCGGTAGAAGTAGAGCGGGAAGTCGTCCGGCGGGAAGATCTCGCAGAACGTCACCGGGGTCGGCAGCCCGGCCACGGGCGTCACCCAGCGGTCGTCGACGCCGAACTCCCGCAGCGCCTCGTGCAGATACTCCCCGAACGGGTCCTGCCCGGTCCGGGTGATCACGGCGGTGCGGCGGCCGAGGCGGGCCGCGGCGACCGCGACATTCGCGGCGGAGCCGCCGAGGAACTTCCCGAAGGTCTCGACTTGCGCGAGCGCCACCCCAGTCTGCAGCGGATAAAGATCGACCCCGATCCGTCCCAGCGTGATCAGGTCGTACGGGGCCGAATTGCCGGCTGCCATGCCATCGTGGGTCACCAACCGCTCCCTTCGATGTTCCTTCGCTCGTGGGCCGGGTCCCACGTCTAGCCCCGGGCGGAACCCCTGTCAACATTTTGTCCTTACATTAGGACCATGCCTTGACAGCGGTCGGAAAACGGCCAGATCCTTGCGGCCATGACGACGACGCTGTCGCGAATCCGGATCGGCTCGGCACCCGACTCTTGGGGCGTGTGGTTCCCCGACGACCCGCACCAAGTCCCCTGGAAACGCTTCCTCGACGAGGTCGCCGAGTCCGGCTACGAGTGGATCGAGCTCGGACCGTACGGCTATCTGCCCACCGACCCGGCCGTACTCGGCGCCGAGACCGCACGCCGTGGCCTGAAGGTGTCGGCCGGCACCGTCTTCACCGGCCTGCACCACGGCCCCGCCGTCTGGGACGCCACCTGGGAACACGTCTCGCGCGTGGCCGCCCTGACCCGCGACATGGGCGCGGACCACCTGGTCGTCATCCCCTCCTTCTGGCGCGACGACAAGACCGGAAAGGTCCTGGAGGACCGTGAGCTCACGGCCGAGCAGTGGCGTCAACTCGCCGCGGGCACCGAAAGGTTGGGACGTGAAGTCGGCGAACGCTACGGTCTGCGGATCGTCGTGCACCCGCACGCCGACACCCATATCGACACCGAGGAGAACGTCACCCGTTTCCTCGACGCCACCGACTCGGAGCTGGTCTCGCTGTGTCTGGACACCGGGCATTACGCGTACTGCGGCGGGGACAACGTCAAGCTGATCGAGACGTACGGCTCCCGCATCGGCTACCTCCACCTCAAGCAGGTCGACCCCGACATCCTCGCGGCCGTGCGGGCCGAGGAGTTGCCCTTCGGCCCGGCCGTGGCCCGCGGCGTGATGTGCGAACCGCCCTCCGGGGCACCCGCTCTGGAACCGGTCCTCGCCGCCGCGCAGGGCCTGGGCGTCGAGCTCTTCGCCATCGTGGAACAGGACATGTATCCATGCCCTCCCGACCAGCCACTGCCCATCGCCCGCCGGACCCGTCAATACCTGCGCAGCTGCGGGGCCTAGCGGGCGTCGTACGGCGGCACGGGCCCGGGGCTTGTGTCATACGGGCGTACGGGGCACGGTCGCGCGCTCTACAGAAGTACAGAGCGCGTCAGCCACGTGCGCCACAGAAGTACGGGACGCCGCGGCCGCGCGCGCCACAGAAGTACGGGACGCGGCCATGAGCCCGCCCGTGGTCGCACTCCGCTGCCCCTCCGGCACCTGGGAGCGCGCCACGGGCATGCCCCACTCCCGGCTGCGCCCCGGCGTCATCGCGTACCGGGGCTTCCGGCTCGACCTCGGCAGCCCGCGCCGCCGCCTGGAGGCGCCGGTCGGCGCGGTGACCCTGATGCTCGGCTTCGAGCAGGGGCAGTTGCGGCTGCACCGCGCGGGCCGCCCCACCGTCACCCGCACCTCCGTGCTCTCCGGCCTGCACACCGCCCCGGTGCTCGGCGAGCACGACGGACGGCTCGCCGGGATCGAGGTGCTCATCGCCCCCTGGGCCGCCTTCACCCTCTTCGGCGTCCCCCAGTACGAACTCGCCGACCAGGTCACCGACCCGGTCGAGTCACTGCCGCGCCGCCCCGTACGGGCGGAGCCGCTGGGGCAACGCTGACGACCTCGCCGACGCGCTCGCCGCGCTGCCCACCTGGTCCGCCCGGTTCGCCCTGCTAGACGAGGTGCTGCTCCGCTGGGCCGCCGCCGGAACGCCCTGCTCCGCCCGCACCGCCCGCGCCTGGGACACGCTCGTCCGCACCCACGGGACGCTTCCGGTGCGCCGTCTCGCCGACGAAGTGGGCTGGAGCGTACGGCAGCTGGAGTCCCGCTTCCGGGAGCAGATCGGCCTCGGCCCGAAGGCCGCGGCCCGGGTCCTTCGGCTCCAGCGCGCCCGCCGGATGCTCGCCGCCGGGCACTCCCAGGCCGAGACCGCGGCAACCTGCGGCTTCTACGACCAGTCGCACCTCAGCGGCGAATTCCGCGCGCTGACCGGGTGCACGCCGGGCGAGTTCACCGCGGCCCGGCGCGCGGCGCTCGGCGCCAAGGGGTTGCCGGGGCCGCCCGGACCCGACCGCCTCGCGGGCGAGGCCACCAGCCTGGTACTGCCTCCCGGCAGGGGCACGCGCTTCTCGAGGACCGGCAGGCTCGCCTGAGACCACGCTCAGGACCTCTCCCCTCACCTCTCGCCTATCCCTCGCGTATCGCTCGCCTCGCAGCTCGGCTCGCCTCTCGGCGCATGCATCACCCTTGTCACGAACGTCCTTCTTCCGTCACACATGTCTCACTCACATGGGTTTCCCGTCACGTCCGCTCAACAAGCGCTCTCCACCGGTCACTCAGCGTCGTTCACCGGGCACAGCCTGATTCATCACCGAGTCCGCGCCCGGTCCCCCTGACGGCTCCCCCGGGCCGCCACCACGGCGCGAACAGGGAGGTGCCACTGATGACCGACCGTCGGCTCTGGTCGTACAAGGAGATCGCCGCACATATCCGCGTCCAGCCGGACACCGTGCGCTCCTACCGCAAGCACGGCCTGCTCCCCCCGCCCGACCACGTGGAGGCGGGCAAGCCGTTCTGGTACGCGGACACCATCCGCACCTGGGTCAACGCCCGCCCCGGCAACCGTAGCCGCGGCCAGAAGTGACAAGGGGGGCCCGCCACGCACGGGCCCCCCTTGGCCGCTTACCCCCTAGGGGTATAGAGTATGGAGCGTAAGGGAGGCTCGGGAAGCCGGGTTCCCGTGTGCCACGCTGTGCGGTCCTGCCGCGCGGCATGCGCCCGTACCACGACCACGAGGAGAACCACATGACCACCCAGGCAGAACTCCCCCAGACCGGCTCCTGCTGCTCCGCATCCTCGTCGACCGGGTCCTGCCACGACAGCGTCGGCACCGAGGCCGCGCAGGCCCCCGTCACCACCGTCTACCAGGTCAGCGGGATGACCTGCGGTCACTGCGAGGGCGCCGTCTCCAGCGAGATCTCCGAGATCCCCGGGGTCACCTCGGTCAAGGCCGTGGCCGCCACCGGCCAGGTCACCGTGGTCTCCGCGGCCGAGCTCGACGAGGAGGCCGTGCGCGCGGCCGTCGACGAGGCGGGCTACGAGCTCACCGGCCGCGCCTGAGACGGGCTCCCGGTATCGCGCACCCCCTAGGTCCCCCACCGCGGCCCGCGCCACACTGAACGGCAGCGGGCCGCGGTGGACCACCGGTCCTCCGCACCCCCCAGCGGCCCCCGCAGAAAGAACCGTCATGCAGCAAGCCGCCGCACAAGCCGCACAGACCGGCCAGCAGGATCCGCCGATATCCGCCGCGGGCGACTCCCCGGTGGAGCTCGCCATCGGCGGGATGACCTGTGCCTCCTGCTCGGCCCGGATCGAGAAGAAGCTCAACCGCCTCGACGGCGTGACGGCTTCGGTCAACCTCGCCACCGAGAAGGCCAAGGTCAGCCGCGCCCCCGAGGTCGAGGTCGAGGTCGCGACGCTGATCGCCACCGTCGAGAAGCTCGGGTACACGGCCGAGGAGATCGTCCCGAGGCACCCCGAGCCCGCCTCCGAGGCGAGAACCGGTGTCACGGACACCGACGCAGGAGCCGACGCCGGAACCGAGGCCGGAGCCGAGGCCGCCGAGGAAGGTGCCGCCGACAGCACCGACCTCGCCGCCGAGACGCTGCGTCGGCGGGTGCGCGTCTCCGCCCTGCTCGCCGCGCCGGTCGTGCTGCTCGCGATGGTCCCGGCCCTGCAGTTCGACAACTGGCAGTGGCTCTCGCTGACCCTCGCCGCCCCGGTCGTCGTCTGGGGCGGGCTGCCCTTCCACCGCGCGGCGTGGGCCAACGCCCGGCACGGGGCCGCGACCATGGACACGCTCGTCTCGATCGGCACGCTCGCCGCATTCGGCTGGTCGCTGTGGGCGCTGTTCTTCGGGCACGCCGGGATGCCGGGCATGCGGCACGGCTTCGACTTCACGGTCTCGCGCGCCGAAGGGGCCTCGACCATCTATCTCGAAGTGGCCGCGGGCGTCATTACGTTCATCCTGCTCGGCCGCTATCTGGAGGCCCGCTCCAAGCGGAAGGCGGGCTCGGCGCTGCGGGCGCTCATGGAGTTGGGCGCCAAGGACGTGGCCGTACTGAAGGACAGCACGAACGGAAAGGGCGGTACAGAAGTACGGCTGCCGGTCGGGCAGTTGCAAGTCGGTGACTACTTCGTCGTACGTCCGGGAGAGAAGGTCGCCACCGACGGCACTGTCGTTGAGGGCGCATCGGCGATCGACGCCTCCATGCTCACCGGCGAGTCCGTGCCGGTGGACGTGACCGTCGGGGACGCCGTGACCGGCGCGACGGTCAACGCGGGCGGACGCCTGGTCGTCGAGGCCACCCGGGTCGGCTCCGACACCCAACTCGCCCGGATGGCCAAGCTCGTCGAGGACGCGCAGAGCGGCAAGGCCAAGGTGCAGCGCCTCGCGGACCGGATCTCCGCGGTCTTCGTCCCCGTGGTGCTCCTGATCGCCGTCGGCACGCTCGGCGGCTGGCTCGCCGTCACCGGGGACACCACGGCCGCCTTCACCGCCGCCGTCGCCGTCCTGATCATCGCCTGCCCGTGCGCCCTGGGCCTGGCCACCCCGACCGCGCTGATGGTCGGCACCGGCCGCGGCGCCCAACTCGGCATCCTCATCAAGGGTCCTGAGGTACTCGAATCCACCCGCCACGTGGACACCGTCGTCCTCGACAAGACCGGCACCGTCACCACCGGACGTATGGCCCTTCAGGACGTGTACGTCGCCGGTGGCCCCGACGAAGCCGCCGAGCGCGAGCTGTTGCGGCTCGCGGGCGCCGTCGAGCACGCCTCCGAACACCCCATCGCGCAGGCCATCGCGGACGGCGCGGCCGACCGGGCCGGAGCGCTGCCCGCCACCGACTCCTTCGCGAACGTGCCGGGCCTGGGCGTGCGCGGCACCGTCGCCGGACACACCGTGCTCGTCGGCCGCGAGCGGCTGCTCGCCGAGGCCGGTCCGGGCATCGAACTCCCCGCCGATCTTGCTCGCGCCAAGGCCGAGGCGGAGGCCCAGGGGCGTACCGCCGTGGCCGTGGCCTGGGACGGGGTGGCACGGGGTGTCCTCACCGTCGCGGACGCGGTCAAGGAGCACAGCGCCGAGGCGGTCGCCGAGCTGCGCGCGCTCGGCCTGCGGCCGGTCCTGCTCACCGGGGACAACAAGCGGGTCGCCGACGCGGTGGCGGCCGAGGTGGGCATCGCGCCGGACAGCGTGTACGCGGAGGTGCTGCCGGAGGACAAGGTCGCCACCGTCGCACGGCTGCGGGACGAGGGCGCCACGGTGGCCATGGTCGGCGACGGCGTCAATGACGCGGCCGCGCTCGCCACCGCCGATCTGGGCCTGGCCATGGGCACCGGCACGGACGCGGCGATCGAGGCCGGGGACCTCACCCTGGTCCGCGGCGACCTCCGGGTCGCGGCGGACGCGATCCGGCTCTCGCGGCGGACCCTCGGCACCATCAAGGGCAACCTCTTCTGGGCCTTCGGCTACAACGTGGCCGCGCTGCCGCTGGCGGCGACCGGTCTGCTCAACCCGATGATCGCGGGCGCGGCGATGGCCTTCTCGTCGGTCTTCGTGGTGACGAACAGCCTGCGGCTGCGGAAGTTCGCATAGCCGCTCGTCGGCGCACGGCCGCCCGCAGGGCACGGAATCTTCACCAGAGGTTCCGCACATTCTTACGCCTGGACCTCGATCCCCATATCGGGGCCCTTGCGCATGTTCGGGACATATGCAAGAGACGCAGATCACAGAGATCCGAACGTAACCATTTGAGGGGCTCGCAGGTCTAAGAGTGCGATGGCCAAAACGTCTTGGGGGGCGTTTCGGTCGTGTGGGGACGTCTTGGGGGATGTCTCCGGAACTGCGTTGCCGGGGCGCGTGCTCGGGGAGCTTTGAGCGGCCCTCCCGTAGGTACGGGTCCCGGCAGACCGCAAGCACGGCGCCCACGACGGGCGCCCGCAGGCTCCCGGCCGGATCCCGTGGGGGGAATCCGCACCGGGGAGAAAGGAGAAGCGCCCCGCTGCGTCGGCCCGTGGGGGGACCGGCGGCGGGGCGCTTCTCTCTCGTACGACTGTGCCGTACTGCCGTCTCTTACGGCCAGGGCCTGCGGCTCAGCGAGCCTCCACCGGGACGAAGTCGCGCTCGACGACGCCCGTGTAGATCTGCCGCGGGCGGCCGATGCGGGAGCCCGGCTCCTTGATCATCTCGTGCCACTGGGCGATCCAGCCCGGCAGGCGGCCGAGGGCGAAGAGCACCGTGAACATCTCGGTCGGGAAGCCCATCGCGCGGTAGATCAGGCCGGTGTAGAAGTCCACGTTCGGGTAGAGCTTGCGCTCGACGAAGTAGTCGTCGGACAGCGCGTGCTCCTCCAGCTTGAGCGCGATGTCGAGCAGTTCGTCGGACTTGCCGAGGGCCGAGAGGACGTCGTGCGCGGCGGCCTTGATGATCTTGGCGCGCGGGTCGAAGTTCTTGTAGACCCGGTGGCCGAAGCCCATCAGGCGGACGCCGTCCTCCTTGTTCTTCACCTTGCGGATGAAGGTGTCGACGTCGCCGCCGGCGTCCCGGATGCCCTCCAGCATCTCCAGGACCGACTGGTTGGCGCCGCCGTGCAGCGGGCCCCAGAGGGCGGAGATACCGGCGGAGATCGAGGCGAACATGTTCGCCTGCGAGGAGCCGACCAGGCGGACCGTGGAGGTCGAGCAGTTCTGCTCGTGGTCCGCGTGCAGGATGAGCAGCTTGTCGAGCGCGGAGACGACGGTCGGGTCCAGGTCGAACTCGGCGGCCGGGACCGAGAACGTCATGCGCAGGAAGTTCTCGACGTAGCCCAGGTCGTTGCGCGGGTAGACGACCGGGTGACCCACGGACTTCTTGTACGCGTACGCCGCGATCGTCGGCAGCTTGGCGAGCAGACGGATCGTCGAGAGGTCCCGCTGCTTCTCGTCGAATGGGTTGTGGCTGTCCTGGTAGAACGTCGACAGCGCGCTGACCACGGAGGACAGCATGGCCATCGGGTGGGCGTCGCGCGGGAAGCCGTCGTAGAACCGCTTGACGTCCTCGTGCAGCAGCGTGTGCTGGGTGATCTCGTTACGGAACGCGGAAAGCTCGTCCACGGTGGGCAGCTCGCCGTTGATGAGCAGGTACGCCACCTCGAGGAAGGTCGAGCGCTCGGCGAGCTGCTCGATCGGGTAGCCGCGATAGCGCAGGATGCCCCGCTCACCGTCCAGATAGGTGATGGCGGATTTATAAGCGGCGGTGTTGCCGTAGCCGCTGTCCAGGGTCACCAGACCGGTCTGGGCGCGGAGCTTCCCAATGTCGAAGCCCTTGTCGCCGACGGTGCTGTCGATCACCGGGTAGGTGTACTCGCCATCGCCGTACCGCAGTACTACAGCGTTGTTGCTGTTCTCGCTCACGTCATCCCTCACCGACGTAGTGCCTCTTCTTCGAGGTGCCCTGACTGTCTCTACCATCCCCCATTTGGCCCTGGAGAGTGCACTCGGGGTCGACCATTGGGCTTATCGGCGGCACTCAGTGCCGCCAGCTTGCCCATCCTGCCCCCCTTGGCCCTGGTTCCGGAAGCCCTGGGTGACCATTGCCACCAGAATGATCGATCAACGATCAAGCCCGCGAATCGTCAGGTGCCGCGGAGCCGGTGGTCAAGTGCGGTGCAGCGGCGCCCGGCCGAAACAGTGCGAACCGCCTGGCCCAACGCCTTGCGCGAGCCGACCAGGACGACCAGCCGCTTGGCCCGGGTCACCGCGGTGTAGAGCAGATTCCGCTGAAGCATCATCCAGGCACTGGTGGTGACCGGAATCACCACCGCGGGGTACTCGCTGCCCTGCGAGCGATGGATCGTCACCGCGTAGGCGTGGGCCAGTTCGTCCAATTCGTCGAAGTCGTACGGCACCTCCTCGTCCTCGTCCGTCAGGACGGTGAGACGTTGCTCGTCCGGATCGAGGGAAGTGACCACGCCGACGGTGCCGTTGAAGACGCCGTTTTTCCCTTTCTCGTAGTTGTTGCGGATCTGGGTGACCTTGTCGCCGACGCGGAACGTACGGCCGCCGAATCTCTTCTCCGGCAGCTCCGGGCGGCCCGGCGTAATCGCCTGCTGCAACAAGCCGTTGAGGGCACCGGCACCGGCCGGGCCGCGGTGCATGGGCGCGAGGACCTGGACGTCGCGGCGCGGGTCGAGGCCGAACTTGGCGGGCAGCCGCCGCGCGGCCACGTCCACGGTGAGCCGCCCGGCCTCCTCGGTGTCGTCCTCGACGAAGAGGAAGAAGTCCTTCAGGCCCTGAGTCACCGGCGGCGCACCGGAGTTGATCCGGTGGGCGTTGGTGACCACGCCGGACTGCTGCGCCTGCCGGAAGATGCGGGTCAGGCGGACCGCGGGAATCGGGCTCCGCTCTGCGAGGAGGTCGCGGAGCACCTCTCCGGCGCCGACGCTGGGCAGTTGGTCGACATCGCCGACGAACAGGAGATGCGCGCCCGGCGGGACGGCCTTCGCCAGCTTGTTGGCGAGCAGCAGGTCGAGCATGGACGCCTCGTCGACCACCACCAGGTCGGCGTCGAGCGGCCGGTCCCGGTCGTACGCCGCGTCGCCGCCCGGCTTGAGTTCGAGCAGCCGGTGCACCGTGGACGCCTCGGCACCGGTGAGCTCGGCGAGACGCTTGGCGGCCCGGCCCGTGGGGGCGGCCAGGATCACCTTGGCCCGCTTGGCGCGGGCCAGTTCGACCACGGAGCGGACCGTGAAGGACTTGCCACAGCCGGGGCCGCCGGTCAGGACGGCGACCTTGCGGGTGAGGGCCAGCTTCACGGCCTGCTCCTGCTCGGGGGCGAGTTCGGCGCCGGTGCGGCCGCGCAGCCACTCCAGGGCCTTGTCCCAGGCGACGTCCTGGAAGGCGGCCAGGCGGTCCTCGTCGCTGCGCAACAGGCGGAGGAGCTGGCCGGAGAGGGACAGCTCCGCACGGTGGAAGGGCACCAGATAGACGGCCGTGACGGTCTCGCCACCGCCCTCGGGGCCGGGGACGGTCTCGCGTACGACGCCCGGCTCCTCGTCGCCGGCCCGCGCGAGTTCGGCGAGGCAGTCGATGACCAGACCGGTGTCGACCTGGAGCAGCTTCACCGCGTCCGTGATGAGCTGCTCCTCGGGCAGGAAGCAGTGGCCCTGCTCGGTGGACTGCGAAAGGGCGTACTGGAGGCCCGCCTTGACCCGCTCCGGGCTGTCGTGCGGGATGCCGACGGCCTGGGCGATGCGGTCGGCGGTGAGGAAGCCGATGCCCCAGACGTCGGCGGCCAGGCGGTATGGCTGGTTCTTGACGACGGAGATCGAGGCGTCGCCGTACTTCTTGTAGATGCGCACCGCGATGGAGGTGGAGACCTCGACGGACTGGAGGAAGACCATCACCTCCTTGATGGCCTTCTGCTCCTCCCAGGCTTCGGCGATCTTCTTCGTGCGCTTCGGGCCCAGGCCCGGGACCTCGATGAGGCGCTTCGGCTCGTGCTCGATGATGTCCAGGGTGTCCAGGCCGAAGTGCTGGGTGATGCGGTCGGCGAAGACCGGCCCGATGCCCTTGACGAGGCCGGAGCCGAGGTACCGGCGGATGCCCTGGATGGTGGCGGGAAGGACCGTCGTGTAGTTCTCCACCGTGAACTGCTTGCCGTACTGCGGGTGCGAGCCCCAGCGGCCCTCCATCCGCAGGGACTCGCCCACCTGAGCACCGAGGAGCGAGCCCACGACGGTGAGCAGGTCGCCGCTACCGCGGCCGGTGTCGACCCGGGCGACCGTGTAGCCGTTCTCCTCGTTCGCGTACGTGATGCGTTCGAGGACGCCCTCGACCACCGCCAGGTGCGGCGTCCGCCCCGGTGCGTTGGTTCCCACCGTTTTCGACATGATCCGACGCTACCGCCGGGCTACGACAGCGTGGGCGGCCTGTGGATAACCGGGTCGGCGCCGACCACGGCGCGGCGCGAATCGAGGGGACCCGGTCCGACGACCGGGCCCCCTCGGCGATCCCCCCTCCATGCCAGGACTTCCCGATCCCCCCAGATCCCCTCCCAGAAGTCCTGATGCTCCATACGACCTTCGTCACCGGGAAAGGGTTGTACGACCGCGGGCAGTAATTTTCCGGGGCCTGAGTACGCCGGTTTCCGGTCACTGCCACGGCCAGTGCCACTGCCACGGCCACGGCCACGGCCACGGCCACAACAGCGACGAACCCTCGCGACGCCCCCTACACGTGCTCCTTGTAGCGTGCCAGCGTCTCCGCCAGGACCGACCTGCCCTCCCTGGCCCACAGCTCCTCGTTGAACAGCTCCACCTCGATCGGGCCCGCGTACCCGGCCGCGTCCACGCGCTCCCGCCACCTGCTCAGCTCAATGGCCCCGTCGCCGAGTTGGCCGCGGCCGGTGAGCACGCCGTGCGGCAGCGGAGCCGTCCAGTCCGCGAGTTGGAAGGCGTGCAGGCGGCCGCCCGCACCCGCGCGGGCGATCTGCGCGGGCGCACGGTCGTCCCACCAGACGTGGTACGTGTCCACGCAGACGCCCACCTCGTCGGGCGCGAAGCGCTCCGCCAGGTCAAGGGCCTGGGTGAGGGTCGAGACGACGCAGCGGTCCGCCGCGTACATGGGGTGCAGCGGCTCGATGGCCAGGCGGATGCCCCGTTCGCGCGCGTAGGGGGCGAGTTCGGCCAGGGCCTCGGCGATGCGTTCCCGGGCGGCACCCAGGTCCCGGCTGCCGGGCGGGAGGCCGCCCGAGACCAGGACGAGGGTGTCGGTGCTCAGGGCGGCCGCCTCGTCGACCGCTCTTCTGTTGTCGTCGAGCGCCCGCACGCGCGCGTGCCGGTCGGTCGCCGTGAAGAAGCCGCCGCGGCACAGCGTGGTGACCGTCAGGCCGGTGTCCCGCACGAGCTTCGCCGCCCGCTCGACGCCGTACTCCTGGACGGGCTCGCGCCACAGGCCGACGCCGCCGACCCCCAAGTCGGCGCAGGCGGTGGCCAGTTCCGGCAGGGACAGCTGTTTCACCGTCATCTGGTTGATGCTGAAGCGGGCGGCGAGGACTGGGGCGGCTGGGTCTGTGGTCCTCATTGGGGCACTCCGTACACGGTCAGGAGGGACTTCATCCGGGATGCCGCCAGGTCCGGGTCGGGGAACAGGCCGAGGCCGTCGGCGAGTTCGTACGCCCGCGCCAGGTGCGGCAGCGAGCGGGCCGACTGGAGGCCGCCGACCATCGTGAAGTGCGTCTGGTGCCCGGCGAGCCAGGCGAGCAGCACGACGCCCGTCTTGTAGAAGCGGGTCGGCGCCTCGAAGAGATGGCGGGACAACGCGACCGTCGGGTCGAGGAGTTTCCGGAATCCGTCCGTATCGCCGGTGTCCAGGATCCGTACCGCGTCCGCCGCCAGCGGCCCGAGCGGGTCGAAGATGCCGAGCAGGGCGTGGCTGAAACCGTGTCCGTCGCCCGCGATCAGCTCCGGGTAGTGGAAGTCGTCGCCCGTGTAGCAGCGCACTCCGTAGGGGAGCCGCTTTCGGAGCTCCACCTCCCGGTCCGCGTCGAGCAGCGAGATCTTCACGCCGTCCACCTTGTCCGGGTGCGCCGCGATGATCTCCAGGAACGTGTCCGTCGCCGTATCCAGGTCGGCCGCGCCCCAGTAGCCCTCGAGGGCCGGGTCGAACATGGGGCCCAGCCAGTGCAGGATCACCGGCTCGGCGGCCTGCCGCAGCAGGTGGCCGTAGACCTCCGCGTAGTCCTCCGGGCCCCGGGCCGCGGCCGCGAGGGCCCTGGAGGCCATGAGGATGGCCTGCGCGCCCGCCCCCTCCACGAGCGCGAGCTGTTGCTCGTACGCCGCCCGCACCTCGGCCGGTGTCGCCGGTCCGGTGAGCTGGTCGGTGCCCACGCCGCAGGCGATCCGGCCGCCGGTCGCCCGGGCCTCTGCCGCGGACCGCCGGATCAGTTCGGCGGCGCCCGGCCAGTCGAGGCCCATGCCGCGCTGTGCGGTGTCCATCGCCTCGGCGACGGCGAGGCCGTGGGACCACAGGTGGCGGCGGAAGGCGAGGGTGGCGTCCCAGTCGACCGCGGCGGGCGCGTCCGGGGACGTGTCGGCGTACGGGTCGGCGACGACGTGGGCGGCCGCGAAGACCGTACGGAAGGTGAGCGGTCCTCCCCCGGAGGGGAGGCGGGGTTCGGTGCGCGGTGTGTACGCGCGCGTGCCGGAGCCGTCCGCGAGCGGCAGTCGAAGCGTCACAGGGTCAGCTCCGGAACCTCGTAACGGCGGCCGTCGGCCGAGGACTTGAGGCCGAGTTCGGCCAGCTGCACCCCGCGCGCCCCGGCGAGCAGGTCCCAGCGGTACGGCTCGTCCAGGACCACATGGCGCAGGAACAGCTGCCACTGGGCCTTGAAGCCGTTGTCGAAGGCGCCGTTGTCCGGCACCTCCTGCCACTGCTCGCGGAACCGCTCGGTGGCCGGTACGTCAGGGTCCCAGACCGGTTTGGGGGTCGCGCCGCGGTGCTGGGCGCGGCAGCCGCGCAGGCCCGCGACGGCCGAGCCCTCGGTGCCGTCGACCTGGAACTCCACCAGCTCGTCGCGGTGCACCCGTACCGCCCAGGACGAGTTGATCTGCGCGACCGCGCCGCCGTCGAGCTCGAAGATGCCGTACGCGGCGTCGTCGGCGGTCGCCCGGTACGGCTCGTTCCGCTCGTCCCAGCGGCGCGGGACGTGTGTGGTGGCGAGCGCGGTGACGGCGCTGACGCGGCCGAACAGCTCGTGCAGGACGTACTCCCAGTGCGGGAACATGTCCGCGACGATGCCGCCGCCGTCCTCGGCGCGGTAGTTCCAGCTGGGCCGCTGCGCCTGCTGCCAGTCGCCCTCGAAGACCCAGTAGCCGAACTCGCCGCGCACGGACAGGATCCGGCCGAAGAAACCGCCGTCGATCAGCCGCTTCAGCTTGAGCAGGCCCGGCAGGAAGATCTTGTCCTGGACAACGCCGTGCTTGATTCCGGTCTCCTCTGCGAGGCGGGCCAGTTCGAGGGCGCCGGTGAGCGAGCTCGCGCTCGGCTTTTCTACGTAGAGGTGCTTTCCGGCGGCGATCGCCTTCTTGACCGCCTCTTCGCGGGCGGCGGTGACCTGTGCGTCGAAGTAGATGTCGATCGTCTCGTCGGAGAGGGCCGCGTCCAGGTCGGTGGTCCAGTGCTCCAGGCCGTACCGGTCGGCGAGGTCCCGCAGGGCGTGGGCGCGGCGGCCGACGAGCACCGGCTCCGGCCACAGGGAGGTGCCGTCGCCGAGGTCGAGTCCGCCCTGCTCGCGCAGCGCCAGGATCGAGCGGACGAGGTGCTGGCGGTGGCCCATCCGGCCGGTCACGCCGTTCATGGCGATACGCACCGTCTTGCGTGTCACGAATGTCCCTCCGTAGACCGGGCTGACAAGTACAGCAAGCGCTTTCTATACGCGAAAAAGCTAGCCTGCCCACACAGCCCGTACAAGAGGCCGGGACAACAACCCGCACCGCGGGGACAGCGATTGGGGCCTGGGTCCGACACAGGCCCTGCCCCTCCCCCGCACCACGGCGGGACTTACGGACACTCCCCGGAGGACGACGAGATGACCGTGACACTGGCGGACGTGGCGGCCCGCGCCCACGTCTCCCCCGCGACCGTCTCCCGCGTGCTGAACGGCAACTATCCGGTCGCCGCCGCCACCCGCGAGCGGGTGCTGCGAGCGGTCGACGAACTGGACTACGTGCTCAACGGACCGGCGAGCTCGCTCGCCGCCGCCACCTCGGACCTGGTCGGCATCCTGGTCAACGACATCGCCGACCCGTTCTTCGGGATCATGGCCGGGGCCGTGCAGTCCGAGATCGGCGGTCCGGGCGGGCGCGCGGGCGGGGAGCGCCTGGCCGTGGTGTGCAACACGGGCGGCTCCCCGGAGCGCGAACTCACCTATCTCACGCTGCTGCAGCGGCAGCGCGCCGCGGCCGTCGTCATCACCGGCGGCGCCGTCGAGAACCCGGAGCACGCGGTGGCGCTCACCGCGAAGCTCCAGCGGCTCACGGAGGCCGGCACGCGCGTGGTGCTGCTCGGCCGCCCGCCCACGCCCGACACCGGGGCCGTCGCGCTCACCTTCGACAACCGGGGCGGCGGGCGGCGCCTCACCGAGCACCTGCTGACCCTCGGACACCGCCGCATCGGCTACGTCGCGGGCCCTGAGGAGCGCACCACGACCCGGCACCGCCTGGAGGGCCACCTGGAGGCCCTCGCGGCGGCGGGCGTCCCGGACCCGGGCGTGACCGCGCACGGCCCGTACACGCGCGCCTCCGGGTACGAGGCGACCCTGGAACTCCTGCGCCGCGAGCCGGACTTGACGGCGGTCGTGGCCGCGAACGACACGGTGGCGCTCGGCGCGTGCGCGGCGCTGCGCGACTCCGGGCGGCGGATCCCGGACGACGTATCCGTGGCGGGCTTCGACGACCTGCCCTTCTGTGTTGACGCGGTGCCCGCCCTGACGACGGTCCGCCTCCCGCTGTCGGAGGCGGGCGCGCGGGCCGGGCGGATCGCTATGGGGCGCGAGGCGGAGCCTGCGGGCGGGGTGGCTACGGTGCGGGGGGATTTGGTGGTGCGGGGGTCCACGGGGAACGCGTGACCGAACCCCGGGGCTATCGTTGTTGATATCGGCATACGAGACCTCGGAGGGCCCGTAATGGCGAACGTGATCTTGGAAACGTCGAGCGCGTGGGACGTGAGGATCGACTTCCCGTTCAGCAGCTACGGCTACGCCCCCGACCTCGCCATCATTGCCTCCGGTGCCGAGCGCAACACCCGCGGCCGCTTCCATACGGACGGCTTCCAATGACCTCTCCCGCCGTGCGGCCGTCAGAAAGGGTGCGGCTGCGCGAACCCGCCCCCGGAGACCTGGGCTGGATGGTCATGCGCAACGGCGCGATCTACGCCGCCGAGTACGGCTGGAACGCCGACTACGAGGGTCTGGTCGCCCGTATCGTCGCCGACTTCGCGCAGGACCATGACCCGCATCTGGAGCGGGTGTGGATCGCCGAGCTCGACGGGCGTCCGGTCGGCTCGGTGATGTGTGTACGCGATGACGCGCCCGGCACCGCCAGGCTTCGGCTGCTGCTGGTGGAGCCGGATGCCCGGGGTCTGGGGATCGGCGCCCAACTCGTCGGCGCCTGTATCGACTTCGCCCGCGAGCAGGGCTACCGCGAGCTGGTCCTGTGGACCAACGACGTGCTGACCTCCGCCCGCTCTATCTACGAGCGGTACGGCTTCGTCCTGGTCGCGGAGAAGGCGCACCGCTCCTTCGGCGCGGACCTGGTCGGCCAGGACTGGCGGCTGTCGCTGCACGAGGCGCCGGAATGAGCGTGCGGGCCGTCCGTCGTACGGCCGGGTCAACCGCGGTACGACGCGGTGCCGTTGCCGCTTGACGGGATGCCGGGCCGTTCCTAGGGTCCGCTTCGACCGGGTCCGCCCCGGTCCGCGAACCCCGGGAGCCCGTCATGAAGCTGGCCTTCTCCACCCTTGGCGTACCAGGACTGCCCCTGCGCGACGTGGTGCGGCTCGCCACCGCCCACGGCTACCACGGCGTCGAGTTGCGCGCCCACCCCGAGGAGCCGGTGCACCCCGGGCTCGATGCGGCCGAACGGGCCGATGTCGCCGCCGAGTTCAAGACGGGCGGGGTCGAGGTCGTGGGCCTCGCGGGCTACGCGCGCGTGGCGGCGGCCGGTGACGACGAGCCCGTGCTCGCGGAGCTCCGGGGCCTCCTCGATCTCGCCCGGGACATCGGCGCCCCCTATGTGCGGGTCTTTCCCGGAGGCGGCGACAACAAAAGTACGGACGACTCCGACGCCACCGCCGCGCGGCGGCTCGGGGCGGCCGCGGAGCATGCCAAGGACGCCGGGGTGCGGATCCTCCTGGAGACCCATGACTCGCACCGCACCGGGGCCGCCGCCCGGCGCGTACTCGACCAGGTACGGCACCCTCAGGTCGGCGCCCTGTGGGACGTGATGCACACCTGGCTCGGCGGGGAGCAACCCGCCGCGTCGTACGAGGCGTTGGCCCCGTATCTCGGCTACGTCCAGGTGAAGGACATCGCCTCGGCCGAGGACACGACGCCGCTCGGGCTCGGCGCTGGCGTGCTGCCGCTCACCGAGTGCGTCGAGGTGCTCAGCAGGCGCGGCTGGGACGGCTGGCTGTGCTGGGAGTACGAGCACCGCTGGTACCCGGAGGCAGCCGCGCTCCCGGAGCTCCTCACCGAGGGACGGAAGCATCTGCTGCGGCTGCTCAATGAGGCGGCGTAGGCGGACTGCTGAAACCGAGGCCGCTGAAGCCTGGACCGCTGAAGCCGGGCCGCTGAAGCCGCCCCTACTGAAGTAGGGACGGCTTCAGCCGGTTAAAGCGGTTACGGCCGCAGCGTCCGGCGCTCGTCCTTCTTGTCGAGCTTGGCGTCGTACCCGGCGAGCGGCTCGGCCTTCGCCGGGTCGGACTTGACGGCGGCCGGGGCGACGCCCGCCCACTTCAGGATGTCCGCGGTCGCCTTGGCCTTCTCGTCCTCGACCAGGCCGGCGACGTTCGCGCCGTGGTTGGCGCCGGGCGCGGTCACCACGTACGACTCGTCGGTGCCCCGGCCGGGACGGAACCGCTCAGAACCCCAGGGGTCGTTCTCGCCGTACACGAAGAGCATCCGCTCGGCGTTTTTGCGCACCCAGGTGTCGATGTCCCGCATCGTCCGCGGCTTGAACTCCATCGGGATGTCACGCGGCACGAAGTTCCGCGGCGGCTGGTAGCCGTAGCGGGTCAGGCCCTCCAGATGCGGCTGCTGGATGGTGGGCGCGCCCAGCTCGGTGCCCGCCTGGTAGTAGTACGGCGTGTAGTTCGACAGGCTCTGGTCCGCGTACGCCGACCAGCCGGAGATCTCCTCGATGTAGGCGAAGAGTTCCTGGTCGGTGGCGTTCGGCGCGTCCGGCACCTTGGGGCAGTCCGACTGATGGCTGTACTGCCAGAAGCCCCACGCCGTGTCGAGGACGGTGGCCTCGTACGCCTTGTCGAGGGTGCCGACCGTGTCGACGGTCAGGTCCTTCGCGGCAAGGTACTCCTGGTAGAGCTTCTGGAGCGGCTCGCGGCGGATCAGCGCCTCGCGCTCCACCGCCTGCAGCGCCTCGCGGCACTTCTTGGGGCCGACGTTCGCGAAGAACCGGTCGTACGCCGAGTCCTCCTCGTTCACCACGTCGTTGGGCGCGACGTAGGCGACGACGCCGTCCATGTCGTCGGGGTGGAAGCGCTCGTAGTACGTGGCCGTCATGCCGCCCTTGGAGCCGCCGGTGGCCAGCCACTTCTGCTCGTAGATCGGCTTGAGCGCGGTGAATATGCGGTGCTGGTCGGCGGCCGCCTGCCGGATGTCCAGCTTGGACCAGTCGGCGGGCTCGGGCCGGGACGGCGTGAAGAAGCGGTACTCCATGGAGATCTGGTTGCCGTCGACGATCCGGGTCGGCTCGCTGCGGCGCGGCTGCGTGGAGACGTTGTAGCCCGAGGTGTAGAAGACGGTCGGGCGTGAGGTGTCCTTGTGCAGCACGGTGAGGCGCTGCTGGAAGGTGCCCGCGCCGGGGTTCTCGTGGTCGACGGGCTGGGTGTACTTCAGGACGAAGAAGCGGTAGCCGTCGTAGGGCTTCTCCTCGACCAGGCTCATGCCCGGTATCGCGAGGAGCCGGTCCTTGATGTCGGTCTCCTCGGTTGCCGTCGCGGCGGTGGTCCCGGCCGCCGTTCCGGCAGTGTGCGGCCGCTGCTGCGGCTGGGCGGCGGTGGCCGACCCCGCCGCGCTCACGGTGCCGGTCAGCACCACGAGCGACAGCAGCCATCTGAGTGCCTTGCGCATGCACCCTCCCCTGAGTCACGGATGTCGGCCGGAACCTAGCGGAGCAACTCCCGCTCCACCAGGGGGAATTCGTGACTGTTGAGGGGGTTTCGGCGGCCTCGGTCGAAAGGTGTGAGCGACCGAAAGGCTCAGCACAGGATCCAGCGGGACGCGTACGAACTGCCGCCGACCGAGCCCGCGACCTTCACGCAGCGGTGGCCCGCGTACACGGTCAGCGGCTGCGTGCGCTTTGTGGACAGGCCCGTGCGGGTCACGGCGCGGTGCCCGCGCGGCTTCACGGTGACGCTCATCACCTGGAGCTTTCCGGGCTTCTTGGCGACCGTGATGGCGCAGACCCACCCGCTGCTCCGGTACAGGCGCACCTCACCGGCCTTGAAGCGGAACGTCCGTATCTTGTGGCCCTCGCAGGAACTTGACGCGGCGTGCGAGACACCGACGCCTGGGCCGACGAGGGCGAGCAACACCGCGGCGACCAGGGTCGCGACGCAGGTCAGCGCGGCAGACCTACGGGCACGCCCGCCTCGGTCCGATATGACGGCACTCCCGTGCACTATCGCCCCTCCCTGCCTCACGGTTCCCGGCAGCGTACTGAAGTACTGAAGGAGGGACGCCGCAGGGCCCCCGCATGGTTGCGGTCCGGGGGCGCGGGCTTGGCCAGAGCTTTCCGTTGTGGAGGACAACCCCTATGGGATACGCGTGGTCCAACAGGAGAGAGCGCACAGCGCGAAAGGCGGTTCCCTTATGACACCGAACCCGACCCGGGCCCGGACCACACCCCGGTTACTCCTGGCGGCCATGACCCTCACCGCACTCATCACCGTCCCGGCCGCGGCGGCGAGCCAGGAGCCCCCGCGAAGTCCCCGGACGGACGGTGCGGCCGCGGAAGACTCGGCCGCGTCCCGTTCGCAACAGCCCGCCCCCGCGGCCGAGTCCAGGACCGCGGCGGGAACCTCCGCGTCCACCGCCGCCGAGCGATCGGCCGCCTCCTCCGAGGCACCGGACGAGAACCCGCCGCCCGTCTACGGCGGTCCCGGGTCGGTCTACGAGCGGGTGGCGCACTTCTACGCCGCGTACATCGACGTCGCCAACGACCCCGGGGACAACACCGTCGCGGGCGAGCTGCGGAAGTTCTACCTCACTCCCGAACTACGCAAGCGGCTGCTCAAGTGGGAGCACCAGAACGAGGCCGACGGCGTCCTGCGGGCCCAGAACGTCCCCAGCGCCTGGAAGGTCACCGCCGGCGACAGCGGCATGGGCCACACCTGGTCGACGGTGCGGCTCACCTGGGGCACCGGCGAGGACCGGTGGTACAGCTATCTGGAAGTGCAGTCGGACCTGTCCACGCGGAAGATCTCCGGCATCAAGTCGAAGTACTGACGGGCAACTCGGCCGTAGCACCGGCCTACGCGGCCGCGGCCGGCTCCTCCTCGCCCACGAAGGTCCGCCACAGACGCGCGTACTTCCCGCCCAAGGCGAGCAGTTCGTCGTGGCTGCCGTCCTCCGCGACCCGGCCGTGGTCCATCACCACGACCCGGTCGGCCCGGGCCGCGGTGGACAGGCGGTGAGCGACGACCAGCGTGGTGCGGCGGCCGGTGAGCCGGTCGGTGGCCTGGTTGACCTGCGCCTCCGTGGCCAGGTCCAGGGCGGCCGTGGCCTCGTCGAGCAGCAGCACGTCCGGGTCGACCAACTCGGCACGGGCCAGGGCGATGAGCTGGCGCTGGCCCGCCGACAGATTGCGGCCGCGCTCGCTGACCGGGTGCAGATAGCCGCCTTCCAGGGTGGCGATCATCTCGTGCGCGCCCACGGCCCGGGCCGCGGCCTCGACCTCGGCGTCTGTCGCGTCCTGGCGGCCGTAGGCGATGGCATCGCGCACCGTGCCCACGAAGAGGTACGCCTCCTGCGGCACCACACCGAGCCGGTGGCGGTACGCCGTCAGGTCCAGGTCGCGCAGGTCCGTGCCGTCGACGGTGACCCGGCCCGAGGTCGGGTCGTAGAACCGGGCGACCAGCTTGACCAGCGTCGACTTGCCCGCGCCGGTCTCGCCGACGAAGGCCACGGTCTGGCCCGCGGGTATTCGCAGGGATATCCCGCCGAGCGCCTCCTCGGGACCGGAGCCGGGACCGGCCGCGGGACCGGCCCCGAGTACCGCCTCTGCACCGGCCTCGTCGCCCTTCGCGGCGGCGTCGGCGGACCGCTCGTTCGGCACACCGTCGGTGGCGTACGCGAAGTGCACGTCCTCGAACGCTATGGCGCCGCGCAGCGAGCGCACGTCCCGCGGTGTCTCCGGCGCCGCCGTCGAGGTCTCCTCGCGCAGCAGCTCCTGGATCCGGCCGAGCGAGACGGTCGCCTGCTGGTAGCCGTCGAAGACCTGGGACAGCTGCTGCACCGGCGCGAAGAACAGCTCGATGTAGAGCAGATACGCCACCAGGGCACCGGTCGTCAGCGTGCCCGCGTCGACCCGGCCCGCGCCCACGATGAGCACCGCGGCCGCCGCCACCGAGGAGAGCAGCTGCACGAACGGGAAGTAGACGGATATCAGCCACTGGCCGCGGATGCGGGCCCTGCGGTAGCTGTCGCTCCGCTCGGCGAACCGCTCGTTGCCCGAGCGCTCGCGCCGGAACGCCTGCACGATCCGCAGCCCGGAGACCGACTCCTGGAGGTCGGCGTTGACCGCCGAGACCCGCTCACGGGCGAGTTCGTACGCCTTGACGCTGGACTTGCGGAAGAAGTACGTGCCCACGATCAGCAACGGCAGGGTCGCGAAGACCACCAGGGCCAGCTGCAAGTCGATCACGAGGAGCGCGACCATGATGCCGAGGAAGGTGACCACGGAGACGAAGGCGGTGACGAGCCCGGTCTGCAGGAACGTCGACAGGGCGTCCACGTCGGTCGTCATCCGGGTCATGATCCGCCCGGTCAACTCCCGCTCGTAGTAGTCGAGTCCGAGCCGCTGAAGCTGCGCGAAGATCTTCAGGCGCAGCGCGTAGAGCACCCGCTCGCCGGTGCGGCCGGTCCTGCGGATCTCGCCGGTCTGCGCCGCCCACTGGATCAGTACGGTCAGCAGGCCGAGACCGGCGGCCGTCCAGACCGCGCCGAGCGCGAGCTGGGACACGCCCTCGTCGATGCCGTGCCGGATCAGGACGGGGAGCAGCAGGCCCATGCCCGCGTCCACCGCGACCAGGGACAGCGCGAAGAGCAGGGGCCGCCCGAAGCCGCGGAGCAGTCGGCGCAGGCCGTACGACGTCTCGGGCTGCACCGCCCGCTCCTCGTCGACGTCCGGGACGTCGGTGGCCGGGGGCAACGCCGCGACCTGGGCGAGGAGTTCGGGGGTCGCCGGGGTCTGGGCCAGGGCCGGGTCGCCCTGGGCGTCGCGGTCACCGCGCCACAGGGCGGGGGTGATGCCCCGCTCGGCGTCGAATTCGGCGTCCAGCTCGGCGCGCACGGTCCGCTCGTCCCGCTCCTGCGCGCGTACGTCGGCCTCGAGCGCCCCGGCCGCGGCGTGCCCCGGGGAGACGCCGCCGAGCTCGTCCGGGTCGGTGAGCAGCCGCCGGTACAGGGCGGAGCGGTGCTGCAGTTCCTCATGGGTGCCGATATCGGCGAGCCGGCCGTGGTCGAGTACCGCGATCCGGTCGGCGAGGCCGAGGGTGGAGCGGCGGTGGGCGATGAGCAGGGTGGTACGCCCGGCCATGACGCCGCGCAGTGCTTCGTGGATCTCGTGCTCCACGCGCGCGTCGACGGCCGAGGTGGCGTCGTCGAGGACGAGCAGCCGGGGGTCGGTGAGGATGGCGCGGGCCAGGGCGAGGCGCTGGCGCTGGCCGCCGGAGAGGGTGAGGCCGTGCTCGCCGACCTTGGTGTCGTAGCCCTCGGGCAGCTCGGCTATGAAGCGGTCGGCCTGCGCGGCGCGCGCGGCGGCCTCGATCTGCTCCTGGGTGGCGTCGGGCGCGCCGTAGGCGAGGTTGGCGCGGACGGTGTCGGAGAAGAGGAAGGAGTCCTCGGGCACGAGGCCGATCGCGGCGCGCAGCGAGTCGAAGGTCAGGTCGCGCACGTCGTGCCCGCCGACCCGGACGGCGCCGCGCGTCACGTCGTAGTAGCGGGGCAGCAGCAGCGACACGGTCGACTTGCCGCTGCCGGAGGAGCCGACGACGGCGACGGTCTCGCCGGGCCGGATGGTCAGCGAGAAGCCGTCGAGCACGCGCTTGGGCGCCTCGTTCCCGTCCTCGCCGTCCCCGTCCCCGTATCCGAACGACACGTCGTCGAACTCGACGCTCGCCGGGGCGTCGGCGGGCAGCTCGGTGCCGCCGTCCTTGATCGCCGGTTCGGTGTCGACGAGGTCAAGGACGCGATCCACGCCCGCGCGCGCCTGCTGGCCGACGGTGAGCACCATGGCGAGCATCCGGACCGGGCCGACCAGCTGGGCGAGGTAGGCGGAGAAGGCGACGAAGGTGCCCAGGGTGATCTCGCCGCGTACGGCAAGCCAGCCGCCGACCGCCAGCATCGCGACCTGCCCGAGCGCGGGCACGGACTGGAGGGCGGGGGTGTACTTGGAGTTCAGCCGGATGGTGCGCAGGCGGCCCGCGTAAAGGCGCTGCCCGACCTCCCTGAGCTTCCCGGTCTCCTGCCGCTCCTGCCCGAAGCCCTTCACCACGCGTACGCCGGACACGGCGCTGTCGACGATGCCCGCGACCGCGCCCGCCTGGGCCTGGGCGTACCAGGTGGCGGGGTGCAGACGGGTCCTGCTGCGCTTGGCGATGAACCACAGGGCGGGGGCGACGGCGAGCGCGATCAGCGTCAATGGCAGCGAGAGCCAGGCCATGATGGCCAGGGAGATCAGGAACAGCAGGATGTTCCCGATGGTCATCGGCAGCATGAAGAGCAGCGACTGGATCAGCTGGAGGTCGCTGGTCGCGCGCCCGACGACCTGCCCGGTGGACAGCTCGTCCTGACGTCTGCCGTCGAGCCGGGTGATCGTCCGGTACATGTCGGTACGCAGGTCGTGCTGGACGTCGAGCGCGAGTCGGCCGCCGTAGTAGCGCCGTATGTACGTCAGGACGTAGACCACGACGGCGGCGGCGAGCAGCAGCCCGGTCCATACGGCGAGCGACCGCTTATGGGTGTCGATGACGTCGTCGATGACCACCTTGGTGATCAGTGGGACGAGGGCCATGACGGCCATGCCGCCGAGGGAGGCGCCGAGGGCGAGCACCACGTCCTTCGGGTACCGCCAGGCGTACCCCGCGAGCCGCCGTGCCCACCCCTGCTGCTTCGCGCCGGTCACCATGGCCTCCCGTCGATGTGATCTACCGCCTGACCCAACACGGGGGCATGCGGATTTCATCCCTCCGCAACAATCGAGGACCGAAGGTCCGAGCCGCCCCCATCCAGGGACCTAGTCCTTCACGACCCGCGCCGCCCGAAAGCCGCCCCGGACACCGTCCGGACACCGCCCGAACGCCGCCCGAAAGCCGCTCGGCAGAGCTTCTTCGGGTGGGCTTGTGGCGTGGCTGGGTGGACGGGGCCGCGGTCGGTTGGCTGGCGGACGCTTATACGTGCGTCGGCGCGAACATCCGCAGCACCGCCGGAAGCACCACCACCGACGGGCCGGGGGCCGTCAGGGCCTTGCCCAGGTCTTCCGCCAGTGTGTCCACGGACGTGCGTATGCCGGGGACCCCGAAGGACTCCGCGAGGGCCACGAAGTCCGGGCGGGCCAGTTCCGTGCCCGTTGCCGCGTCGAAGGCGTCCGTCATGTACTCGCGGAGGATGCCGTAGCCGCCGTCGTCGACGATCAGCCAGGTCACGTTGAGGCCGTGCTGCCGGGCCGTGGCCAGTTCGGCGATGGAGTACATGGCGCCGCCGTCGCCGGAGACCGCGAGGACCGGCCGCGTGGGGTCCGCGGCCGCCGCGCCGAGTGCCGCCGGGAAGGCGTAGCCGAGGCCGCCCGCGCCCTGGGCGGAGTGCATGGTGTTGGGGCGCCGCGGGTCGAAGGCGGACCAGGCCCAGTACGCCAGGATCGTCATGTCCCAGAAGCTGGGCGCGGTGTCCGGCAGGGCCTCGCGTACCGCGCCGAGAACCCGCTGCTCCAGGGCGAGGTCCTGGCCGTCGATCCGCTCCCGCACGGCGGCCAGGACTCCGGCCACGCGCTCGGCGGCCCTGGCCTCAGCCCGCTCGGCGGCCGCCGGGTCCGGGGCGGGCCGCTCGTCCAGGGTCTCCAGGAGCGCCGTCAGGGCCAGGCGGGCGTCGGCGTGGATGCCGAGCGCGGGGTGGTTGGACTCGAGCTTGCCCGCGTCCGCCTCGATCTGGACGACCCGGCCGCGGGGCCGGAACGTGTGGTAGTTCGAGGAGAGCTCGCCGAGCCCGGAGCCGACCACGAGCAGGACGTCCGCGTCCTCCAGGAAGTCCGTGGTGTGCCGGTCCTCCAGCCAGGACTGGAGCGAGAGCGGATGCTCCCACGGGAAGGCGCCCTTGCCGCCGAAGGTGGTGACCACGGGGGCGTGCAGCCGCTCGGCGAGGGCGCGCAGCTTGCCGGACGCGTCCGCGCGCACCACGCCGCCGCCCGCGATGATCGCCGGACGCTCCGCCGTGGCGAGCGACTCGGCCGCCACGGCGGTCAGTTCGGGCCGGGGCACCAGCTCGCGCGGGGTGGCGTCCATCGCCGTGACGACGGGCAGGGTCGTCTCGGCGAGCAGCACATCCTGCGGGATCTCCACCCACACCGGGCCATGCGGCGCGGTGAGCGCGGACTCCCAGGCCGCCGCGATCGCGGACGGAATCTGGGACGCGGTGCGCACGGTGTGGACGGACTTGACCACGTCCCGGAACGAGGCTGACTGGTCGCGCAGTTCGTGCAGATAGCCGTGGCGGCCGCCGCCGAGCCCGGCGACCGGGACCTGGCTGCCGATGGCGAGCACCGGGGCGCTGGCGGCCGCGGCCTCCTGCAGCGCGGCGAGCGACATCAGCGCGCCTGGCCCGGTGGACAGGAGCAGCGGTGCGGCCTCGCCGCTGATCCGGCCGTACGCGTCGGCCGCGAAGCCCGCGTTGTTCTCCACGCGAAGCCCGACGTACGTCAGATCGGAGCGGCGCAGCGCGTCGAACATGCCGAGGGCGTGCTGTCCGGGCAGGCCGAAGACGGTGCTCGCGCCGAGGCCGCGCAAGGTCTCCATCACCAGGTCGCCGCCGGTGCGGCCGGGCGGAGGGTTCAGGGCCGCCTCGATCTGCGCCGCAGTGGGCCGCAGTTCCAGGTCGTGGTCGTGGGTCACTGGGCGGTGGCCTCCTTTCCGGTGCGGCTGTCCGGGATCCGGGTCCGGCTCTCGGCGATCTGGCGGGACATGATCGTGGTCAGTTCGTACGCGGTGTGCGAGGCGGCCACGGCGGTGATCTCGGCGTGGTCGTAGGCCGGGGCGACCTCGACGACGTCCGCGGAGACGAGGTTGCAGGAGGACAGGCCGCGCAGGATCTCCAGGAGTTCACGGGAGGTCATGCCGCCCGCCTCGGGGGTGCCGGTGCCGGGGGCGTGGGCCGGGTCGAGGCAGTCGATGTCGATGGATATGTACAGCGGACGGTCGCCGATGCGCTGGCGCAGCTGGTCGGCGACCTCGTCGGCGCCGCGTCGGTAGATGTCGGCCGAGGTGACGATGCCGAAGCCCATCTTCTCGTCGTCCGTGAGGTCCTGCTTGCCGTAGAGCGGGCCGCGGGTGCCGACGTGCGAGAGCGCGGAGGTGTCGAGGATGCCCTCTTCGAAGGCGCGCCGGAACGGGGTGCCGTGGGTGTACTCGGCGCCGAAGTACGTGTCCCACGTGTCCAGGTGGGCGTCGAAGTGGAGCAGCGCGACCGGGCCGTGCTTCTTGGCGACGGAGCGGAGCAGCGGCAGGGCGATGGTGTGGTCGCCGCCGAGCGTCATCATGCGGGCGCCGGTGCCGAGCAGGTCGTCGGCGGCGGCCTCCACGGTCTCCACCGCCTCGTTGATGTTGAACGGGTTGGCGGCTATGTCGCCCGCGTCCGCGACCTGCGCGAGGGCGAACGGCGAGGCGTCCTGTGCCGGGTTGTACGGCCGCAGGAGGCGGGATGCCTCACGGATGGCGTTGCCGCCGAAGCGGGCGCCCGGACGGTAGGAGACGCCGGTGTCGAAGGGGACGCCGACGACGGCGACGTCGGCCCGCCCGACCTCGTCGAGGCGGGGCAGCCGCGCGAACGTCGCGGGTCCCGCGTACCGCGGGGTGCGGGACGAGTCGATGGGGCCACGGGGTTCGGTGCTGCTCATGTTCTGTGCCTTCTTTCTTGCGCCGTTGCTTCGTTGCATTGCGCCGCTGTGCTGTCTTGCTTTGTGACTTTAGCTGGGCTTCGAGACCGCTTCGCCGGCCTGTGGATAACTCTGTCCGGAACCCGAACTTCCGACGGACTCGCCGCTTCCGCCGGACTCATCGGTTCCGCCGGACTCATCGGTTCCGCCGGACTCGTCGGTTCCGCCGGCGCCCCGGCCCGCGAGCCGCTCCCGCCAGGCCCCGAGCACCTCGGGGTCGGTCGGCGGGGTCGCGAGGGAGACGACGACGTACGCCGCGAGGGACGCCAACAGGCCGTAGTACACGGGCTCGTTGGCGAGAATGCCGTGCACCGCCATCGACACGGCCACCGTCAGACCACCGGCCGCCACCGCCGCGAGCGCGCCCTGCGCGGTGCCGCGCTTCCACAGCAGGCCACCGAGGATCGGCACCAGGAGCCCGCCGACAAGGAGGTCGTAGGCGACGGTCAGGCCTTCGAGGACGCTGTTCAGCTGCGTGGCGACGACGATCACCACGACGCCCATGACGAGGATGAACGTCCGGTTCCCCTTGACCTCGTCCACCGCGTCGACCTCGGCGTGTGGCTCATCCGCCCCGGAGCCGCGGGCGGCGAGGCGCCCCCGCAGCCGCGCCCAGATGTCGTTGTTGGCGACCGTCGCCGAGGCGATCAGGGCACCGGAGGATGTCGACATCACCGCCGCGAGGGCGGCCGCGAGGACCAACCCGCGTACGCCGACGGGCAGTTCGTCCGTCACGATCGTGGCGAAGGCGTCGTCGGCGCTCGGCAGCTTCGGGTAGAGGACCTTCGCTGCCGTGCCGATGATGGCCCCGGCGACCGCGTACGCCAGGCAGTAGGCGCCCGCGACGGTGCCGCCCAAGCGGGCCGTGCGGTCGCTGCGCGCGGTGAACACGCGCTGCCAGATGTCCTGCCCGATCAGCATCCCGAACGTATAGATCAGGACGTACGTGAAGATCGTCTCGCCGCCGATGCCGAGCGGGTCGAAGTAGCCGGTGGGCAGCTGCGCCTTCATCTCGGCGAAGCCGCCCGCCTTGACGACGGCGATCGGCAGCAACAGAAGAAGCACGCCGATGGTCTTCACGACGAACTGCACCATGTCGGTGAGCGTGATCGACCACATGCCGCCGAGCGTCGAGTACGCGAGCACCACCGAGCCGCCCAGGACGATCGCCAGGGTCCGGTCGAGCCCGAAGAGGACGTCGAAGATCGAGGCGTACGCAATGGTCGAGGTGACCGCCAGCATCAGCGTGTACGCCCACATGACGAGCCCCGAGAGCAGCCCGGCGCGCCCTCCGTAGCGCAGGTCGAGCATCTCGGAGACGGTGTAGACCTTCAGGCGGGCGATGCGCGCCGAGAAGAACACCGAGAGCGCGAGCAGCCCGAGCCCGATGGTGCCCACCATCCAGGCGCCGGAGAGCCCGTACTGATAGCCGAGCCCGACGCCGCCGATCGTGGAGGCGCCGCCGAGCACGATGGCGGCCATCGTGCCGGAGTACATCGCCGGACCGAGGCGGCGGCCCGCCACCAGGAACTCGCTCTTGGACTTCGCCCGGCGCATGCCCCACCAGCCCATGGCGAGCATGCCGGCGAGGTACGCCACGATGACCGCGTAGTCGACAACCATGGCCGTGACACTAAGTGGCCGGAACGCGCCACTGAAGTGTACGTTTCATCCATCCTTTCCGTTTCCTATGGATGGATCGTCTACCCATGGATGGATCGTCCACCATGTCGGAGCCCGAAACGCCTGCGCTTGCGGTGCCGCCCACGCCGCCGGTCCCGCTGTCCGCGCTGCTCGCCCGCGCCGAGCTCGGCCTCACCCAGGTCGCGGGCCCGCGCGACGCGCGTGTGGTGGTGCACGGGGTGCACACCAGCGAGATGGCCGACCCGTACCCGTATCTACTCGGCGGCGAGCTGCTCCTGACCGCGGGCGTCCACTTCAGCGAGAGAGCCGACGCCGGGACCGGCTCAGGCGCGGCCCTTGACGACTACGTGTCCCGGATCGTGGCGGCGGGCGGCGCCGCGCTCGGCTTCGGCGTCGCGCCGGTGCACGCGACGGTGCCGCGCGCCCTGATCGCGGCCTGCGACCGGTACGGCCTGCCGCTGCTCGAAGTGCCCGAGCCGACGCCGTTCACCGCGGTTGCCCGGGCCGTCTGGGAGCTGATGGACCGGGCCCGGCACGCCGAGCTGCGCCGGGTCACCGAGGCCCAGCAGGCGCTCGCCACGGCGGCCGCACGGCCGGACCCGGTACCGGCGGTCCTACGGCAGCTGGCGGCCCGGCTCGACGGCTCGGCCGCCCTGTACGACCCGGACGGCACGGCGCTGCGGACAGCGGGCCCGACACTGCCCGACGCGGCCCGGGACGCCCTCGCCGATCTCGCCCGCAAGGTGCGGCAGGAGGGTCGGCGCGCGGCACCGGCGTCCGCCGCGGACACCGCCGACGGCACCCGGCTCACGGCGTACGCCCTGGCCGGCGCCCCGGGACGGGTGCTCGGGGTCGCGACGCCGCACAGCAGGCCCGGCGACCACACCGTGCTCGGCGCCGCCTCCGTGCTGCTCGCGCTGCTCACCGCCGAGCATCGCGGAGCCGCCGCGTCCGGCCGTGCCGCCGCGCTCGTCAGGCTGCTGCTCGGCGCACCGGCCGAGGAGGCGGCGCCGCTGCTCGGGCCCGGGCCCTGGACCCTGGTGCACGCGCACGGTGCGGGCGATCCGGCCGCCCTGGGCGCGGCGCTCGGCAGCCCGCTGGTCGACCGGGCCCGCGGCACCGTACGTGTACTGCTCACCGCCCCCGGCGAGGTGGCCGCGCAGCCCGGCTGGACCCTCGGCGTCAGCGCCCCGTGCGACCCGGCCCGGCTGCGGGACGCCGATACGCAGGCCGCCCGCGCGCTCGGTCGCGCCGAGGCGACCCGGGTTCCGCTGGCCCGGCACCGAGACGGACCGCCCCGTCTCGCCGCGCTGGTGTCCGCGGAGGAGGCCGCCGCGCACGCGCGCGTGCTGCTCGATCCGGTCCTTGCCGCGCCGAACGCCGCGGCCCTGACCGAGACGCTGCGCACCTGGCTCTCCCTGCACGGCAGTTGGGACCGCACGGCTACGGCCCTTTCGGTGCACCGGAATACGGTGCGGCAGCGGGTCGCGCGGTGCGCTGCGCTGCTCGGGGTCGATCTGGATGATCCGGATGTGCGGATGGAGCTTTGGTTCGCGTTGCGGTCGCGGTAGGGGGTGCTGTGCGGAAACAGCGCGGGCGGTGGGCGCCTGCGGCGGGCTTCTTTCCCCAGCCCCGCCCCTTCCCGAAACTGGGGGCCCGCGGCCCCCAAACCCCCGCTTCATCGCCCTGAACGCGCTCGTCCTCAAACGCCGGACGGGCTGATAGTCGCCGGACAGGCTGATCAGTTGCCCGGGCGGGCTGATGCAGACAGTCCAGGCTTCGGTATGCCCGGGCCTCGGCCGCTGCTCGACGGCACAATGGGCCCCATGCCGATACCCAGCCGTGCCGCGCTCGTCGACCACCTCGTCCGCACCCGTATCGCCGGTGACGTGGCCACGCCCCGTGAGAACAACCTCTCCCACTACCGCAGGCTCGCGAACGGCGAGCGCCACTACTGGCTGGGCCTGGAGCTCGGCGACCGCTGGACCGACGAGCAGGACGTGCTCGCGGTGATGGCGGAGCGCTGCGGTGTGAACGACGATCCCGAGCACCGCACCGGCCAGGACACCATCGACCCGGAGCTGACGGTCGACGCCCTGGAGCGGATGGCGGCCCGGCTCCGTAAGGCGGCGGCGGGCAAGCAGCGGGTGCTGTTCGCGACCGGCCACCCGGGCGGCCTGCTCGACGTCCACCGGGCGACGGCGCAGGCGCTGCGCACGGCCGGTTGCGAGATCGTGGTGATCCCGTCCGGCCTCACTACAGAAGAGGGGTACGTTTTTCAGTTCGCGGACGTCGCGGTCCTGGAGCGCGGGGCCACGCTGTGGCACACCCACTCCCCCGAGCCGATGAAGGCGATCCTGGACGGCATGGAGCACGCGGGCCGCTCGCTGCCCGACCTGGTGGTCGCGGACCACGGCTGGGCGGGGTACGCCGGGCAGCGCGGCCTCGACTCGGTCGGCTACGCGGACTGCAACGATCCGGCGCTGTTCCTCGGCGAGGCCGAGGGCACGCTTCAGGTGACGGTGCCGCTGGACGACCACGTCACGGACCCGCGGTTCTACGACCCGATGACGGCCTATCTGCTCGATGCCGCGGGGCTGTTCCCGGAGGCGGCCGAGGCCTGAGCCCCTCCGGGGGGAGGCGGGTATCAGTACGCGTCGGGTGCCAGTCCTCGTCGGGTGTCAGTCCTCCTCGCGGGGCACCCGCACGACCCCCTCCTGGATGACGGAGACCGCGAGCCGACCGTCCTGGGTGTAGATCCGCGCCTGCCCGAGGCCGCGGCCACCGGACGCCGACGGTGACTCCTGGTCGTACAGGAGCCATTCGTCGGCGCGGAACGGCCGGTGGAACCACATGGCGTGGTCGAGCGAGGCGCCCACCACATCCCCGACCGTCCAGCCGCCGCGGCCGTGCGCGAGCAGGACCGAGTCGAGCAGCGTCATGTCGGAGACGTACGTCGCCAGGCAGACGTGCAGGAGCGGGTCGTCCGCCAACTTGCCGTTGGTGCGGAACCACACCTGGGAGCGGGGCTCACGCGGCTCGCCCACGCTGCCGTACGGCGGTGCGTCGGCATAGCGCAGGTCGACCGCGGCCCGCGCCTCCAACAGGCGCTCGGCGACGCCCGGTTCGCGGAACCGGTCGGCGTACCGGGGCAGCATCTCGGCGGCCGTGGGCAGCGTCTCCGGGTCCGGTGCGGGCGGCATCGGCGCCTGGTGCTCCAGGCCCTCCTCGTACGTCTGGAAGGACGTGGAGAGGTGGAAGATCGGCTGTCCGTGCTGGACGGCGACGACCCGGCGGGTGGTGAAGGAGCGGCCGTCGCGGATCCGGTCCACGTCGTAGACGATGGGCGCACCCGGGTCGCCCATGCGCAGGAAATAGGCGTGCAGCGAGTGGGCGTGCCGCCCCTCGGGCACGGTGCGTCCGGCGGCGACCAGGGCCTGGGCGGCGACCTGGCCGCCGAAGACGCGCGGCACCACCGCGGAGCGTGACTCCCCGCGGAAGATGTCCCGCTCGATCCGCTCCAGGTCGAGCAGATCGAGCAGGGACTCGAGTTCCTCGTTCAACCTGTGCCCTTACAGACCCATGTCCTCTACAGACCCATGTCCTTCGCGATGATCATCTTCATGACCTCGCTGGTGCCGCCGTAGATCCGGTTGACGCGGTTGTCCGCGTACAGGCGGGCGATCGGGTACTCGTTCATGAAGCCGTAGCCGCCGTGCAGCTGGAGGCATTTGTCGATGACGCGGTGCGCGACCTCGGTGTTGAACAGCTTCGCGGAGGCGGCCTCTGCGGCGGTCAGCTCGCCCGCGTCCAGGGCCTCGAGGGCGCGGTCGGCCACGGCCTCGGCGGCGTCCACCTCGGCCTGGCAGGCGGCCAGTTCGAACTTGGTGTTCTGGAAGGAGGCGACCGTCTTGCCGAAGACCGTGCGCTCCTGGACGTACTCCTTGGCGAACCGGACGGCGGCCTTGGCCTGCGCGTACGCCCCGTAGGCGATGCCCCAGCGCTCGGAGGGCAGGTTCTGGCCCAGGTAGTGGAAGCCCTTGTTCTCCTCGCCGAGCAGATCCTCGACGGGCACCTTGACGTCGACGAACGCCAACTCGGCGGTGTCGGAGGTCTTCAGGCCCAGCTTGTCGAGCTTGCGGCCGATCGAGTAGCCCTCGGACTTGGTGTCGACGGCGAACAGGGAGATGCCGAAGCGACGGTCCTCGGCGGTGGGGGCGGCGGTGCGGGCGCAGACGATCACGCGGTCGGCGTGCACACCGCCCGTGATGAAGGTCTTGGAGCCGTTGAGGACGTAGTGGGTGCCGTCCTCGGAGAGCTTGGCCGTGGTCTTCATGCCCGCGAGGTCGGAGCCGGTGCCCGGCTCGGTCATCGCGAGCGCCCACATCTCCTCGGCGGAGACGAACTTCTCCAGGTAGCGCTTCTTCTGTTCGTCCGTCGCCAGCATCTTGATGTACGGCAGGGCGAGCAGTACGTGCACGCCGGAGCCGCCGAAGGTGACGCCCGCGCGGGCGGTCTCCTCGTACTGGATGGCCTCGAACTTGTGCGTCTCCAGGCCCGCGCCGCCGAACTCCTCGGGGACGTTGATCCCGAACAGGCCGAGCTCGGCGAGCTTGTAGTAGAACTCGCGCGGCACCTGACCGGCGGCGAACCAGTCGTCGTAGACCGGCACGACCTCGGCCTCGATGAAGGCGCGCAGAGTCTGGCGGAACGCCTCGTGGTCCTCATCGAAAACGGTACGGCGCACGGCCCCTCCTTTGCGGCTAAGCCGCCGCCGCTCTCGCGGACCTGGTTGCTCGCCGTCGTGGTTGCTCAATTGATGGTTGCGATGACATGTCTAAGCGCTTGCTCAGAAAGTTACCCATCAGTCGCGACGCTGTCCAGAGCCCGGCGCGGGCGCCCTCAGACCTGACCGTCGCCACCCGCCGCCGCGAACGCCCCCCGCGCGAGCCGGTGCAGCAGTGCGGCCATCGCCGAGCGGCCGGGCAGCGGGCCGGGGCGGCTGAGGTGGGGTGTGGAGTTGAGCAGGCCGAAGACCGCGTGCACCGAGGCGCGCGCCTCGGACTCGGCGAGCGCCGGGTAGACCTCGCGCACGACCTCCACCCACAGCTCGACGTACTGCCGCTGCAGCTGCCGGACCAGCTTGCGGTCGCTGTCCCGGAGGCGGTCGAGCTCGCGGTCGTGCAGGGTGATGAGGGGGCGGTCGTCGAGAGCGAAGTCGATATGCCCCTCGATCAGCGAGTCAAGCAGCTCCCCCGCGGCGACCCCGCCGCCCCTGGCCTCGGCTACACGCAGCTTGCCGCCGTCCAGGAGGCGGCCGCTGATGCCGACGAGGAGTTCGGCGAGCATCGCGTCCTTGCCCGCGAAGTGCCGGTACAGGCCGGGGCCGCTGATGCCCACCGCGGCCCCTATCTCGTCCACTCCTACGCCGTGGAAGCCACGCTCGGCGAAGAGGCGGGCGGCCTCCTTGAGGATCTGCTCGCGGCGGGTGGGGGCCGCGCTGGCGGTGCTCATGAATTCATTCTAGACAGTGCGGTTAGCGGTCGTTAACCTAGAGGACAGCGTTAACGGTTATTAACGTTCGGTCGTACGGGCAAGGGGGCTCGAAGCGATGCAGGAGGCACCGGAGCTGACGAGCGCGGCAGATCCCGCGTCGGAGGCGTGGCGGGCCAACGAGGCGGCTCATCGCGCGCTGGCCGACGAGCTGCGCGCGAAGCTGGCGGCGGCACAGGCGGGCGGCGGCGAGAAGGCCCGGGCCCGGCATGTGGCGCGCGGCAAGCTGCTGCCCCGCGACCGCGTGCACGCCCTGCTCGACCCCGGCTCCCCGTTCCTGGAGCTGGCGCCGCTCGCGGCGGACGGGATGTACGGCGGGGACGCCCCGGCCGCGGGCGTGATCGCCGGGATCGGGCGGATCTCGGGGCGCGAGTGCGTGATCGTCGCCAATGACGCCACCGTCAAGGGCGGCACGTACTACCCGATGACGGTCAAGAAGCATCTGCGCGCCCAAGCGGTGGCGCTCGAGAACCGGCTCCCCTGTGTGTACTTGGTGGACTCGGGCGGCGCCTTCCTGCCGATGCAGGACGAGGTCTTCCCGGACCGGGAGCACTTCGGGCGGATCTTCTACAACCAGGCGCGGATGTCCGGCGCCGGGATCCCGCAGATCGCCGCGGTGCTCGGGTCCTGCACGGCGGGCGGTGCTTATGTCCCGGCGATGAGCGACGAGGCCGTGATCGTGCGCAATCAGGGCACGATCTTCCTGGGCGGCCCTCCTCTTGTGAAGGCCGCGACCGGCGAGGTGGTGACCGCCGAGGAGCTGGGCGGCGGCGAGGTGCACGCGCGCACCTCCGGCGTCACCGACCACCTCGCGGAGGACGACGCGCACGCGCTGCGGATCGTGCGGAACATCGCGGCGACGCTCCCGGCCCGCGCCCCGCTGCCCTGGAGGGTCGAACCCTCCGTGGAGCCCAAGGTCGACCCGGTGGGCCTGTACGGCGCGGTGCCGGTCGACTCGCGGACGCCGTACGACGTGCGGGAGGTCATCGCGCGCGTGGTGGACGGCTCCCGCTTCCAGGAGTTCAAGGCGGAGTACGGCCAGACCCTGGTGACCGGCTTCGCCCGGATCCACGGCCACCCGGTGGGGATCGTCGCCAACAACGGCATCCTGTTCTCCGAATCCGCCCAGAAGGGCGCCCACTTCATCGAGCTGTGCGACCAGCGCGGCATCCCGCTGCTCTTCCTCCAGAACATTTCCGGCTTCATGGTCGGCCGGGACTACGAGGCCGGAGGCATCGCCAAGCACGGCGCCAAGATGGTGACGGCGGTGGCCTGTACGCGGGTGCCGAAGCTGACCGTGGTGATCGGCGGGTCGTACGGCGCGGGCAACTACTCGATGTGCGGCCGGGCTTATTCGCCCCGCTTCCTGTGGATGTGGCCGGGCGCCAAGATCTCCGTCATGGGCGGCGAGCAGGCGGCCTCGGTGCTCGCGACCGTCAAGCGGGACCAGTTGGAGGCGCGCGGCGAGGAGTGGCCCGCCGAGGACGAGGAGGCGTTCAAGGACCCGATCCGCGCCCAGTACGAGTCGCAGGGCAACGCCTACTACGCCACCGCGCGGCTCTGGGACGACGGCGTGATCGACCCCCTGGAGACCCGGCAGGTGCTCGGCCTCGCCCTGACCGCGTGCGCCAACGCGCCCCTGCCGCAGCGGGACGAATCGGCGCCCGGCTTCGGCGTTTTCCGGATGTGAGGGGACCTTCCACGATGTTCGACACAGTCCTGGTCGCCAACCGCGGCGAGATCGCCGTCCGGGTCATCCACACCCTGCGGGAGCTCGGCGTGCGCTCGGTCGCCGTCTTCAGCGACGCGGACACCGACGCCCGGCACGTGCGCGAGGCCGATACGGCGGTACGGCTCGGGCCCGCGCCCGCCGCGCAGAGCTATCTCTCTGTTGAGCGGATTCTGGAGGCCGCCGCCCGGACCGGCGCGCAGGCGGTGCACCCCGGGTACGGATTCCTCGCGGAGAACGCCTCCTTCGCGCGCGCCTGCGCCGACGCGGGCCTGGCCTTCATCGGGCCGCCCGCCGCCGCGATCGAGCTGATGGGCGACAAGATCCGCGCCAAGGAGACGGTGCGCGAGGCCGGTGTCCCGGTCGTGCCCGGCTCCTCCGGCAGCGGCCTCACGGACGACGAACTCGCCGAGGCGGCACGGGAGATCGGCATGCCGGTGCTCTTCAAGCCGTCCGCGGGCGGCGGCGGCAAGGGCATGCGCCTGACCCGCCTCGAATCCGCGCTCCTGGACGAGATCGCCGCCGCACGCCGCGAGGCCCGCACCTCCTTCGGTGACGACACGCTCCTGGTGGAGCGCTGGATCGACCGGCCCCGGCACATCGAGATCCAGCTCCTCGCGGACACCCACGGGAACGTGATCCACCTCGGCGAGCGCGAGTGCTCCCTTCAGCGCCGTCACCAGAAGCTCATCGAGGAGGCCCCCTCGGTGCTGCTCGACGAGGCCACGCGCGCGGCGATGGGCGAGGCCGCGGTGCGGGCCGCCCGGTCCTGCGGCTATGTGGGCGCGGGCACCGTGGAGTTCATCGTCCCCGGCGGTGACCCGTCGGCGTACTACTTCATGGAGATGAACACCCGCCTCCAGGTCGAGCACCCCGTCACCGAGCTCGTCACCGGCCTCGACCTGGTGGAGTGGCAGCTGCGCATCGCCGCCGGGGAGCAACTGCCGTACGCACAGAAGGACATCACGCTCGACGGGCACGCGGTGGAGGCGCGGATCTGCGCCGAGACCGTGTCCGTACGCGAGGGCGCGCGCGGCTTCCTGCCCTCCGGCGGCACCGTGCTCGCGCTGCACGAGCCGCAGGGCGACGGGGTGCGCACGGACTCCGGACTCTCCGAGGGCACCGAGGTCTCCAGCCTGTACGACCCGATGCTCTCGAAGGTGATCGCGTACGGCCCGGACCGGGAGACCGCCCTGCGCAAGCTGCGCGCCGCCCTCGCCCGGACGGTGACGCTCGGCGTCCCCACCAACGCCGGGTTCCTGCGCCGACTGCTCGCCCATCCTTCAGTAACGGCCGGGGAGTTGGACACCGGCCTGGTCGAGCGCGAGATGGACGGCCTGATCGACACGGAGGTGCCCGAGGAGGTGTACGCGGCCGCGGCCGCGGTGCGCCGGGACGAGCTCGTCCCGCGGAGCGGCGGCTGGGTCGACCCGTTCTCGGTGCCGAGCGGCTGGCGGCTCGGCGGTACGCCTGCGCCGCTCTCGTTCGATCTGCGGGTGCCGGGGCACGAGCCGGTGACGCAGGCGGTACATGCCGACGGCATGGACACGGCCGCGGGCTCGGACGACCACGCGCGCGTGCAGCCGGACCGCGTCGCGGTCACCGTGGACGGCATCACGCACACCTTCCACCGCGCCGGGGAGTGGCTCGGGCGGGACGGGGACGCCTGGCACGTCCAGGACCACGACCCCGTGGCGGCCGCGCTCACCGGCGCCGCGCACGCCGGGGTCGACGCCCTGACCGCGCCGATGCCCGGCACCGTGACCGTGGTGAAGGTCGCCACCGGGGACCATGTCGCCGCCGGGCAGAGCCTGTTGATCGTCGAGGCGATGAAGATGGAGCACGTCATCTCGGCCCCGCACCCGGGCACGGTCAGCGAACTTGACGTCGTGCCGGGCGCCACCGTCGTCATGGACCAGGTGCTCGCGGTCGTCGTACCGGATGAACCGGAAGAAGCCGAAGGGGCCGAGGGGGCCGAAGGGGCCGACAGCGGCGAAGCAGACGCAGCCGACGCGGCGGACGCGAAGGAGGCCCAGGCATGACCGGAGCGCCCGCAGGACTGCCGATGACCCTGCCCGCCCCAGGGCTTCCCGCCCGGGTCCGTATCCACGAGGTGGGCCCGCGGGACGGGCTCCAGAACGAGCAGGCCACCGTCCCCACAGAAGTAAAGGCCGAGTTCATCCACCGCCTGGCCGACGCGGGGCTCGGCACCGTCGAGGCGACCAGCTTCGTGCACCCCAAGTGGGTGCCCCAACTGGCCGACGCGGCCGACCTGTTCCCGCAACTCGGCGACATCGACGGCGTGGCGCTGCCCGTGCTCGTACCCAACGAGCGGGGCCTGGACCGCGCCCTGGAGCTCGGCGCCCGCCGGATCGCCGTGTTCGCCAGCGCCACCGAGTCCTTCGCCAAGGCCAACCTCAACCGCACGGTCGACGCGTCACTCGCCATGTTCGAGCCGGTCGTGGCCCGCGCCAAGACCGACAAGGTGCATGTCCGCGGCTATCTGTCGATGTGCTTCGGCGACCCGTGGGAGGGCCCGGTTCCGGTGCATCAAGTGGTGCGCGTGGCGCGGGCGCTGCTCGATCTGGGCTGTGACGAGCTGAGCCTGGGCGACACCATCGGCGTGGCCACGCCGGGCCATGTCCTCGCGCTGCTCGCCGCCCTGAACGAGGCGGGCGTGCCCACGGACGCCGTCGGCGTGCACTTCCACGACACGTACGGCCAGGCCCTCGCCAACACCCTGGCGGCCCTCCAGCACGGCGTGACCACGGTGGACGCCGCCGCGGGCGGCCTCGGCGGCTGCCCGTACGCGAAGAGCGCCACCGGGAACCTCGCCACCGAGGACCTGGTGTGGATGCTCGACGGCCTCGGCATCGAGACCGGGGTCGACCTCGGCCGTCTCAGCGCCACCAGCGCGTGGATGGCCACCCGTCTGGGGCGCCCCAGCCCCTCACGCACCGTCCGCGCCCTCACCGGGGCGGGGCCGGAGCCAGCGAGACCTGCAACGACCACGTCGACCACACCCCACAAGGAGTGACGTCCGATGTCGCTTGACCACCGGCTCTCGGAAGAGCACGAGGAACTGAGGCGCACCGTCGAGGAGTTCGCGCACGAGGTCGTCGCGCCGAAGATCGGCGACCTGTACGAGCGGCACGAGTTCCCGTACGAAATCGTCCGGGAGATGGCCCGCATGGGCCTGTTCGGGCTGCCCTTCCCCGAGGAGTACGGCGGGATGGGCGGCGACTATCTCGCCCTCGGCATCGCCCTGGAGGAGTTGGCCCGGGTCGACTCCTCGGTGGCCATCACCCTGGAGGCCGGGGTGTCCCTGGGCGCGATGCCGCTGTATCTGTTCGGCACCGAGGAGCAGAAGCGCGAGTGGCTGCCCCGGATGTGCTCGGGCGAGATGCTCGGCGCCTTCGGTCTGACCGAGCCGGACGGCGGCTCGGACGCGGGCGGTACGCGTACGACAGCGGTCCTTGAGGAGCGGGGCACCTCCCGCTCGAGCGAAGCCGAGAGTGGGGGAGAGTGGGTGATCAACGGCACGAAGTGCTTCATCACCAACTCCGGTACGGACATAACGGGTCTGGTGACGGTCACCGCGGTCACCGGGCACACGCCGGACGGCAAGCCGCTGATCTCGTCGATCATCGTCCCGTCGGGCACGCCCGGGTTCACGGTGGCACCGCCGTATTCGAAGGTGGGGTGGAACGCGTCGGACACCCGCGAGCTCTCCTTCAGTGACGTCCGGGTACCGGCGGCGAACCTGCTCGGCGAGGAGGGCCGCGGGTACGCCCAGTTCCTGCGCATCCTCGACGAGGGCCGGATCGCGATCTCGGCGCTCGCCACCGGGCTCGCGCAGGGCTGTGTCGACGAGTCGGTGAAGTACGCCAAGGAGCGCCGTGCCTTCGGTCGCCCGATCGGGGCCAACCAGGCGATCCAGTTCAAGCTCGCGGACATGGAGATGCGGGCGCACACCGCACGGCTGGCGTGGCGGGACGCGGCCTCCCGTCTGGTGCACGGCGAGCCGTTCAAGAAAGAGGCGGCCCTGGCGAAGCTCTACTCGTCGACGGTGGCGGTGGACAACGCGCGCGAGGCGACGCAGATCCACGGCGGGTACGGCTTCATGAACGAGTTCCCGGTGGCCCGGATGTGGCGGGACTCCAAGATCCTGGAGATCGGCGAGGGCACGAGCGAGGTCCAGCGGATGCTGATCGCCCGGGAGTTGGGGCTCACGGGGTAGCCGGGAGAGCGGGCGCGGGCGGGGCGGCCCGCCGCGCGGGCATGGCGTGCGGTACGGGCGCGGTCAAGGGTCCGGCAGAGTCCGGCAGGGCCCGACCGAGGGGTACTGGAGCGCCTTAGGTTAGGTTAACCTAAGGCCAAAAATCGGCCCCTGGGGCCAGCCGTACCCGCGCATCCCGCGCCAACCCGCACGAAAGCAGACACCGCCATGCTCCACGCCCGAGCCTCCCGCCTCTCCCGCCGTGGCTTGCTCGCCGCCGGCGGCGCCGTCGGATTCGGCGCCCTGCTGACCGCCTGCGGCGGCGGCTCCGGCACGAAGAGCGGCTCCGCCGACGGCGATGGACAGGCCGCAGGCGCGGGCAAGTCCGGCCCGTGGGAGTTCAAGGACGACCGCGGTACGACCGTGAAGACGGACGCCCGGCCGCAGAACATCGTCGCCTTCACCGGCACCGCGGCCGCCCTGCACGACTACGGCATCACGGTCAAGGGCGTCTTCGGCCCCACCAAGGGCGAGGGCGGCAAGCCCGATGTCCAGGCCGGTGACATGGACATCAGCAAGCTGACGATCCTGGGCAACACCTGGGGCCAGTTCAATGTCGAGAAGTACGCCTCGCTCGCACCCGAGGTCCTGATCACCGACATGTGGGTCAAGGACCAACTCTGGTACGTCCCGGACAACTCCAAGGAAAAGATCCTCAAGCTCGCCCCGACCGTCGCCCTGTGGGCCGCCGAGACCACCATGCCCAAGGCGCTTCAGCGCCGCGCCGATCTGGCCGAGTCCCTGGGCGCCGACCTGAAGGCGAAGAAGGTCACCGACGCCAAGGCCCGGTTCGAGAAGGCCGCCGAGCGGCTGCGCCAGGCCGCCAAGGCCAACCCGGACATCACGGTCATGATCGGCTCCGGCAGCGACGATCTGTTCTATGTCTCGCTTGCCGAAACGGCCGCCGACACCCGCTACTTCGAGGACCTCGGTGTGAAGTTCGTCCAGCCGAAGGTGAACGCGCAGGGCTTCTTCGAGGAGCTCAGCTGGGAGAACGCCGACAAGTACGACGCGGACATCATCATGATGGACAACCGCACCTCCGCCGCCATCCAGCCCGCCGAGCTCGACAAGACCAAGCCGACCTGGAAGAAGCTGCCCGCGGTCAAGGCCGGTCAGGTCATCCCCCGCGTCACCGAGCCCATTTACTCGTACGACAAGTGCGCGCCGATCCTCGAAGACCTCGCCAAGGCCATCGAGGGCGCCAAGAAGGTCACGAAGAAGGCCGCGAAGAAGGCCGCCGAATGAGCGGGCGCCGGGAGACCGTGACGCCCTTCCAGCTGTTCGCTCTTGAGGTCCTGCGGACCGAGCGCCTGTCGCCGTCCCTGGTCCGGGTCACCTTCACCGGGCCCGGGCTCGCGGACTTCGCCAGCGGCGGCCGGGACCAGAGCCTATCGCTCTTCCTGCCGCACCCGGGGCAGCCGGAGCCGGTGCTTCCGCCCGCTCAGGACGTCTCGGCGTGGTACGCGGCGTATCGCGAACTGCCCGACGACGTACGGGCGGTGATGCGCTCGTACACCGTGCGCGCCCAGCGGCGTGACCCGCACGAGGTCGATATCGACTTCGCGGTGCACCCGGACGGCGGCCCGGCCTGCGCCTGGGCCGAGAAGGCCGCGCCCGGCGACCGCGTCCAGGTGCTCGGCCCGACCGCGCCGGACAACTCGGGCGTACGCTTCCGGCTTCCGGAGAGCGCCGAGTGGCTGCTCCTGTGGGCCGACGAGACGGCGCTGCCCGCGGCCGCGGCGATCCTGGAGTCACTGCCCGCCGGGACGCCCGCCAAGGTCTGGCTCGAAGTCCCGCGCCAAGGCGATGTGTTGGACCTGAAGACGGCGGCCGACGCCCGGATCACCTGGCTCGTACGGGAGGCCGCCGAGGCCTCCGGCGCGCACCGCACCGAGCGCGCCCTGGAGGCGCTGCGCGCGGCCGAGCTGCCCGACGCGGCGCCGTACTGCTGGATCGCGGGCGAGGCCGGGACGGTGAAGGCGCTGCGCCGCCATCTCGTCAACGAGCGTCAATTCGACCGCAGAGCCATCACGTTCACCGGGTACTGGCGGTTGGGTGCGAGCGAGGACCGCTTCCGCGAGGAAGCCGCCACCGAAGCCGCCACCCAGGCCGCTACCGAAGCCGCCACCGAAGCCACTGCGACGGAAGCGACAAAATGAATCTTCTGTGACACATGGCTGAAATCGGAACACCCGAGGCCCCAGGGGCGGTTGATTTAGGTTAGGCTTACCTAAGTCCACCGCCCCGAGTCGTATCCGCTCTCAGGGAGCCGACTCCGTCCCCTACGGGAGGACCCGTTCATGAGTCTCCTCGCGCCCAGGTCTCACCTGCTCAACGGCCTGAACGCGGAGGCATACCGCCGCTGCATCGCCGAAGGCGCCGAGCGGGTGGCGAACCACATCGCCTCCGTACAGGCCCCGTTCACCGGCGTCACTCCGGAGCGGCTCGCCCCCGCCGTCGACCGCGTCGACCTGGACCGGCCGCTGCACGACCCGTCCGCCGCGCTCGGCGAGCTCGAGGAGACCTATCTGCGCGACGCGGTCTACTTCCACCACCCGCGCTACCTGGCCCACCTCAACTGCCCCGTCGTCATCCCGGCGGTGCTCGGCGAGGCCGTGCTCAGCGCCGTCAACTCCTCGCTCGACACCTGGGACCAGTCCGCGGGCGCCACGCTCATAGAGCGCCGCCTCATCGACTGGACCGCCGGACGCCTGGGCCTCGGCCCGGCCGCCGACGGGGTGTTCACCAGCGGCGGTACGCAGTCCAACCTTCAGGCCCTGCTGCTCGCCCGCGAGGAGGCCAAGCCGAGCAAGGGCACCGGCGAGCTCCGCATCTTCGCCTCCGAGTGCAGCCACTTCAGCGTGCAGAAATCGGCCAAGTTGCTGGGCCTCGGCCCGGAAGCCGTGGTCTCCGTCCCGTGCGACCGCAACAAGCGCATGCGGACCGTCGCCCTCGCCCGTGAGCTGGAGCGGTGCGTGGCCGAGGGGCACACCCCCATGGCCGTCGTCGCCACCGCCGGAACCACCGACTTCGGCTCCATAGACCCGCTGCCCGAGATCGCCGAGCTGGCCGCGCAGTACGACACCTGGCTGCACGTGGACGCCGCGTACGGCTGCGGACTGATCGTCTCGCGCAAGAACCGGCATCTGCTGGACGGCATCGAGCGGGCCGACTCGGTGACCGTGGACTACCACAAGTCGTTCTTCCAGCCGGTGAGTTCCTCGGCGGTCCTGGTGCGCGACCGGGCCACGCTGCGGCACGCCACGTACTACGCCGACTACCTCAATCCGCGCCGCGCGCCGGAGGAGCGGGTGCCCAACCAGGTGGACAAGTCGCTCCAGACCACCCGCCGCTTCGACGCCCTGAAGCTGTGGATGACGCTGCGTGTGATGGGTCCGGACGGGGTCGGGGAGCTGTTCGACGAGGTCTGCGAGCTGGCCGCGGACGCCTGGCGGCTGCTCGCCCTCGACCCGCGCTACGACGTGGTCGTGGAGCCGCAGCTGTCCACGCTCGTGTTCCGGTACATACCCGGCGACGTCACCGACCCTGCTCAGATCGACCGGGCCAACCTGTACGCCCGCAAGGCCCTGTTCGCCTCCGGGGACGCCATCGTCGCCGGGACGAAGGCGGCCGGGCGGCACTACCTGAAGTTCACCCTGCTCAACCCGGAGACGACCCTCGCGGACATCTCCGCCGTCCTCGACCTGATCGCCGGCCATGCCGAGCAGTACCTGGGAGACTCCCGTGCCTGCGCCTGAACGCACCTACGACCTGATCGGCATCGGGCTCGGCCCGTTCAACCTGGGCCTCGCCTGCCTGGCCGAGCCGCTGGACGAACTCGACACGCTCTTCCTCGACTCCAAGCCGGACTTCGACTGGCACTCCGGGATGTTCCTGGACGGCGCCCATCTCCAGACGCCGTTCATGGCGGACCTGGTCACGCTCGCCGATCCGACCTCGCCGTACTCGTTCCTCAACTACCTCAAGCAGTCGGGGCGGATGTACTCCTTCTACATCCGGGAGAACTTCTATCCGCTGCGCACCGAGTACAACGACTACTGCCGCTGGGTCGCCGCGCAGCTCTCGTCGGTCCGCTTCAATACGACGGTCGACGAGGTGTCGTACGCCGCCGACGGCACCTATCTGGTGCGCACGGCCGCGGGCGAGACGTACCGGACGAAGCACCTCGTGCTCGGCACCGGCACGCCCCCGTACCTCCCCGAGGCGTGCGCGGACCTGGGTGGTGACTTCATCCACAACTCCCGCTATCTGCACGCCAAGCAGGAGCTCCAGGCCAAGGAGTCCATCACCCTGGTCGGCAGCGGGCAGAGCGCCGCGGAGATCTACTACGACCTGCTGAGCGAGATCGACGTCCACGGCTACCGGCTCAACTGGGTCACGCGCTCGCCCCGGTTCTTCCCGCTCGAGTACACCAAGCTCACCCTCGAGATGACCTCGCCGGAGTACATCGACTACTTCCGCGAGCTGCCCGAGGAGAAGCGGTACGACCTGGAGGCCCGGCAGAAGGGTCTGTTCAAGGGCATCGACGGGGACCTGATCGACGCGATCTTCGACCTGCTCTACGAGAAGAACGTCAAGGGCCCGGTGCCCACCCGCCTGATGACCAACACCGCCCTGACGGAGGCGGAGTACGAGCAGGACAGCGGTGAGTACGTGCTCGGGCTCCGTCAGGAGGAGCAGGACGCCGACTTCCGGCTGCGCACCCAGGGCCTGATCCTGGCGACCGGCTACCGGTACCGGATACCGGAGTTCCTGACGCCGGTACGGGACCGGCTGCGCCTCGACTCCCACGGCCGCTTCGACGTGGCCCGCAACTACAGCATCGACACCACCGGGCGCGGCGTCTTCCTCCAGAACGCCGGGGTGCACACCCACTCCGTCACCAGCCCCGACCTGGGCATGGGCGCCTACCGCAACTCGTACATCATCGCCGAGCTCCTGGGCCGTGAGGTCTACCCGGTCGAGAAGGCCATCGCCTTCCAGGAGTTCGCGGCACCGAAGGGCACCATTTCATGAGCCTGACCTCCGCACCGGAGCTCACCGTCCCCACCGGGCCGGACGCCGCGACGCCGACCTCGCCCGAGCTCCACGAAGGACTTCTGCGCCGCCAGGAGCAGCGCGAGTCCGCCGCCCGCACCTATGCCCGTACGCTGCCGGTCGCGCCGGTGCGCGCGCAGGGCGCCACGGTCACCGGGGCCGACGGCCGCACCTACCTGGACTGTCTGTCCGGCGCGGGCACCCTCGCGCTCGGTCACAACCACCCCGAGGTCGTCGCCGCCCTCCAGGCCGACCTCGCCACGGGCGCGCCGCTGCACGCACTCGACATGATCACCCCGCAGAAGGACGCGTTCAGCGAGGAGTTGCTTCGGCGCCTCCCCGGCGAGCTGCGTGACCGGGCCCGGCTGCACTTCTGCGGCCCGGCCGGTACGGACGCCGTCGAGGCGGCCCTGAAACTGGCCCAGACCGCGACCGGTCGGCGCTCCATCGTCTCCTTCACGGGCGCGTACCACGGCATGACCCTGGGCGCCTCGGCGGTCTCCGGGCCGTCCCGGATGCGCGGCCAGGTCGGCGCGGACTCCGTGCCGGTGACGCGGATCCCGTTCCCGTACGCCTATCGCTGCCCGTTCGGCGTGGGCGCCCCGCAGAACGGTGAGCTGTCCGCCCGGCTCCTGGAGAACCTGCTCGACGACCCGAGCAGCGGCGTGGCCCCGCCCGCCGCGGTGATCCTGGAGGTCGTCCAGGGCGAGGGCGGTGTGATCGAGGGCCCGGACGGCTGGCTGCGGGAGATCCGCCGGATCACCGAGGAGCGCGGCATCGTCCTGATCGTCGACGAGGTGCAGACCGGCGTCGGCCGCACCGGCCACTTCTGGGCCTGCGAACAGGCCGGGGTCACGCCGGACATCCTGGTGGCGTCCAAGGCGGTCGGCGGCGGACTGCCGCTCGCCGTCATCGCGTACCGCCCGGAGCTCGACGCCTGGCTGCCCGGCGACCACACCGGCACGTTCCGCGGCAACACGCTCGCGATGACCGCGGGCCGCGTCACGCTGCGCACCGTGGCCGAGCAGCGGCTGCCCGAGCGGGCCGCGGAGCTCGGCGCCCGGCTGCGCCGCGGACTGACCGAGATCGCCGCGGACCACCCGGAGTTCGGCGAGGTGCGCGGCCGGGGCCTGATGACCGGCGTGGAGCTGGTCGACCCGGCCGGGACCCCGGACCGGCTCGGCTCGCTGCCGTCGGCGCCCCGGTTCGCGGGGGCGCTGCGCTCCGCCTGCCTGGAGCAGGGTCTGATGCTGGAGCTCGGCGGCCGCGAGGGCAGTGTGCTGCGGCTGCTTCCGCCGCTTGTCCTCTCGGACGCGGAACTCGACTCGGTGCTCGAGCGGATCGCCGCGGCGGCCCGTTCGGCCCGCGCCGCCGAGGAGCGTGCCTCGTGACGACCGTGGAGGAGATCATGGAGTACGCCGCTGTGGAGCGGCCGCACGTGCCGAAGGCCCGTACCGCATCCGCATCCGCACCCGAGGCCCTTGATGCCGCGTCCGCCGCGCCCGACCCGGCCGCCACCGAGGTGTCCGGCGGCGTCCACGGACCGGCCGCGCTGCGCGATCTGACCGCCACCGTGCTCGACGCGCTGACCGACGGTGCCGTGGCGCGCGGTGGCCCGCTGCCCGCGGGCGGCCCGGAGGCCGTGGCCGCCGAAGTGCGGGAAGCCACCGGGCCGTTGCTGCCCGAGCACGGCGCGGGTGCCGACGCGGCGCTGCGGTCCATCGTGGGCGCCGTCGCCCGGGGCGCCGCCGACCCGGCGGACCCGCACTGCGTGGCGCATCTGCACTGCCCGCCGCTCGCGGTGGCGGCGGCCGCCGACCTCGCCGCGTCCGCGCTCAACCCGTCCATGGACTCCTGGGACCAGGCGCCCGCGGCCGGGGTGATCGAGGACGAGGTGACCCGGGAGCTCGCCCGGCTCGTGTACCCGGGCCGGGACGACCCGGACGCCCTGATCACCAGCGGCGGCACCGAGTCCAACCTGGTGGCGCTGCTGCTCGCCCGGGAGCGGGCCCGCGCCGCCGGGGAGCGCAGCGTACAGGTGGTGTGCGGCAGCAACGCGCACCACAGCGTGCAGCGCGCCGCGTGGATGCTCGGCCTGCCGACCCCGGCCACCGTGGAGTGCAAGGCCGGACGGATGGACCCGGAAGCGCTCGACCGGGTGCTCGCCGCGTACGCGGGCGGGGGGCCGCTGCTCGTGGTGGCCACCGCGGGCACCACGGACGAGGGTCTGATCGACCCGCTGCCCGAGCTCGCGGAGGTGGCGGCGGCGCGCGGCGCGGAGCTGCACGTGGATGCCGCGTACGGCGGTCCGCTGCTGTTCAGCGACCGGCTCGCACCGCTGCTCGACGGGCTCGAGCACGCCGTGTCGGTCACCTTCGACCTGCACAAGCTGGGCTGGCAGCCGGTGGCCGCGGGGCTGCTCGCGGTGCGCGACGCCCGCCATGTCGGGCATCTCTCGTACCAGGCCGACTACTTGAACGCGGAGGACGACACCGAGGCCGGGATGCCCGACCTGCTCGGCCGTTCCATCCGTACCTCGCGGCGCCCGGACGCCCTGAAGATCGCGGTCACCCTGCGGGCGCTCGGCCGCAGCGGGCTCGGCTCCCTGGTCGAGCACTGTGTGAACACGGCCGAGGAGTTCGCGTCGGCCGTGGCCGCCCATCCGGAGCTGCGGCTCCGGCCCGGGCCGACCGGACTGAGCACCGTCCTGTTCCGGCCGCTCGCCGCCGACCGGCTGCCCACCGCCGAGGGGGACGCGCTGGTCGCGGAGGTGCGGCGGCGGCTCCTCGACGAGGGGCGCGGCGTGCTCGGCCGGGCCGTGGCCGAGGACCCGGCCGAGCCCACCGACCCCGAAGGCACCACCGGGCGGCGGAAGTTGTGGCTCAAGGCCACCCTGCTTCACCCCCGGGTGGGCGCCGCCGACCTCGCCCCGCTCCTGAAGCTGGTCGCGGACTGCGCGGCCAACTCCCCCACGGCACCCACCGCCCCCACCGCACCCGAGCAGAACCACCCTCAGGGAGAAACCCCGTGACCACCCGCCCCGCGACCGATCCCCAGACCGGGACCGAAGACACCCTCGACCTGCTCGGCATCGGCATCGGCCCGTTCAACCTCTCCCTGGCCGCGCTCGCCGACGGCGTGCCGGGCCTGCGCACGGCGTTCCTTGAGCAGCGCACCGCGTTCCACTGGCACCCGGGGCTGCTGATCGAGGGCGCCACGCTCCAAGTGCCGTTCCTGGCGGACCTCGTGAGCCTGGTGGAGCCGACCAGTCCGTGGTCGTTCCTGAACTACATCAAGAACCGGGAGCGGTTGTTCCCGTTCTATTTCGCGGAGAAATTCCACATTCAGCGGGCCGAGTACGACGCGTACTGCCGCTGGGTCAGCGGACAGCTGCCGTACTGCAAATTCGGGCACCAGGTGGACACGGTCCGCTGGGACGAGGAGCGCGGCGCGTACGAGGTGGGCTTCACGCGGCTCGACGAGGACGGCGGCGCCGAGGGCGTGGGCCGCTACTTCGCCCGGCACATCGCGCTCGGCGTCGGCACCGCCCCGAACGTCCCGGAGCCGCTGCGCGCCCTGGCCGAGAACCCGTCGGCCCCGGTGTGGCACTCGGCGGACTACCTGCCGCGCCGCGCGGAACTGCTCGCCGCCCCGCACGTGACGGTGGTCGGCTCGGGCCAGTCGGGTGCGGAGGTCTTCCTCGACCTGCTGCGCCAGCGCCCGCAGGGGCGTGAGGGTCTGACCTGGCTGGCGCGTACCGAGGCGTTCGCGCCCATGGAGTACAGCAAGGTGGGTCTGGAGCAGTTCACTCCGGACTACACCCGTTATTTCCACGGCCTGTCCGAGCCCGTACGCAATGAACTCCTGCCGCGCCAGTGGCAGTTGCACAAGGGCGTCAGCGGCGACACCCTCGGCGAGATCCACGACGAGCTGTACCGGCGCACCCTGGAGGGCGGCTGGCCGGACGTCCGGCTCACCCCGGGCGTGACCGTGGACTCGGCGCAGTGGTCCGCCGAAGAGCCGGGTGCCCGGATCCAGCTGGGCGTGAGCCATGCCCAACAGCAGGTCACCGGGCACATCCTGACGGACGCGGTGGTCTCCGCGACGGGTTACGCGGAGCGCCCGGTGGACGGTCTGCTCGCCCCGCTCGTCCCGCATCTGTCGCGGGACGGCTCGGGCCGCCCGGACGTCGACGAGCAGTACCGGCTCGTGTTCGACGAGTCCATCGGCGGCTCGGTGTTCGTGCAGAACGCGGAGCGGCACACGCACGGTGTGGGCGCCCCGGACCTGGGCCTGGCCGCCTGGCGCTCGGCCGTCATCCTCAACTCCCTGACCGGGGGCGAGGCTTATCCGCTGCCGGAGCGGACGGCGTTCACGACGTTCGGTCTCGCGGGCGCGCCGTCCGCGGATGTGCAGATTCCGGTTCCGCAGCAGGACTTGCGTACCAGGTAAGCCTTACCTAAGTTATTCTCCGGCCGTAGACAGAAAGAGAACCCTCATGAGCAGCACGCCGCTGAATCCCGCAGATTCCGCCGCTGCCTCCGCCACGGCGGCCGACACCGCCGCCACCGAAAGCATGCTGCGCTGCTGGGTCCGCGAGACCGCGGTCACCGAACCGGCCGACGGCACGCTGACCCTGGACCTGCCCGCCACGGGCACCGCCGTCGAGGTGCCCGTCCTGCACTGGTCCGCCGTCGGCTGGCACCGCTTCGGCCCGGCCCGCGTCCGCGGCACCGACACCCCGCTTGCCGCGCCCGCGCTCGCCGCCCTGATCGCCGTCGAGACGACCGCCGCAGACCCGGCCGCCGTGGCCGACCTGGTGGCCCGCGTGACCGACTCGACCCGCAAGGTCGCCGAGTTCGTCCGCGAGCGCAGCGCCCGCCCCGAGGACCCGGAGGGCACCACCGCGTTCCTCGCCGCCGAGCAGGCGCTGATCTGCGGCCACCCGCTGCACCCCACGCCGAAGAGCCGCGAGGGCCTGTCGGACACCGAACTGCCCGTGTACTCGCCGGAGTTGCGCGGCTCGTTCCCGCTGCACTGGTTCGCCGCCGACCCGTCCGTGGTCAGCGCCGACTCGGCCCTGCCCGGCCGCACCGCGCAGGGCATGATGGCCGAGCTCGCGGGCGACGAGGTCACGGCCCCGGAAGGCACCGTCCTGATCCCGGCCCACCCGTGGCAGGCCAAGGACGTCCGGTCCCGCCCGTCGGTGCGCGCCCTGCTCGACGCGGGCCTGCTGCACGACCTCGGCCCGGCGGGCCCGGCCTGGTCGCCGACCTCCTCCGTGCGTACGGTCTACCGGGCCGACGCGCCCGTGATGCTGAAGTTCTCGCTCGGCCTGCGCATCACCAACTCCCGCCGCGAGAACCTCCGTCTGGAGCTGGAGCGCGGCGCCGCCATCGACCGGCTCCTGGACGCGGGCCTCGGCGACGCGCTGCGCTCCGCCCACCCCGGCTTCGACATCGTCCGCGACCCGGCGTGGATCGCCGTCGACGCCCCCGCGGGCCACGAGGACGACCCGACCGGCCTGGACGTGGTCGTACGGGACAACCCGTTCCCGTCGGACGCCGCGGTGCAGGCCGTGTGCGCGGCGGGCCTGGTCTCGGTACGCCCGGACCTGGCGGACCACGACTCCCAACTGGCCCGCACGGTCAAGAACTTGGCCAAGCGCACCGGGCGCCCGCTGCACGAGGTCGGCGAGGAGTGGTTCGCGCGCTACCTCGACCGCGTCGTCACGCCGGTCCTGTGGCTGTACGCGACGTACGGCCTGGGCCTGGAGGCGCACCAGCAGAACACCCTCGTCGTCCTGGACGAGGAGGGCTGGCCGGCCGGTGGCCGCTACCGCGACAACCAGGGCTACTACTTCTCCCCCGACCGCTCCGCCGCGCTGCACTCCTGGATCCCGGACGTGGGCCGCGACCTGGGCACGTACGTCGACGACGAGGTGATCGACGAGCGGCTCGCCTACTACGTCGGCATCAACAACATGCTCGGCATGGTCGGCGCCCTCGCCTCCTCGGACCTCGCGGACGAGCAGGCGCTCCTTCGCCGCGCCGCCGACCGGCTTGCCAAACTGGCCGCCGACCACGGCGACCGGCTCCGCCTCGCGCAGACCCTGCGCACCGCCGAGACGCTGCGCTGCAAGGCCAACCTGCTCACCCGCGTCCAGGGCATGGACGAGCTCACCGGCCCGCTCGAGGCCCAGTCGGTCTACGTCGACATCACGAACCCGATTGCGCAGGTGGACGCCCGATGAGCACCGCGTCCGCCAGGCCCACCGCCCCGCAGCTGCACTACATGGCAACGGCCGAGACCGAGCTCGCCGAGGGCGTGTTCACGCTCCGCACCGTCGACCCGGTCGCCGACCTGGCCCTGGTGCACGGCTGGATGAACGACCCGGAGGTGGCCCGTTTCTGGGAGATGGCGCAGCCGGAACAGCAGATCGAGGCGTACCTGCGCGAGCAGCGCGCCAGCGCCCATTCCACGCCGTACATCGGCTGCATCGACGGCACGCCGATGAGCTACTGGGAGCTGTACCGCGCCGACCTCGACCCGCTGGCCGCGCACTACTCGTCCAAGGCCCGGGACGCGGGCGTCCACCTGCTGCTCGGCCCCTCGGACTTCCGGGGCCGCGGCCTGGGCGCGCGCCTCCTTCGGGCCGTCTCGGACTGGCAGTTGGCGGTGCAGCCGTACGCTGAGCGCGTGGTCGCGGAGCCGGACGTCCGCAATGTCCGCTCGGTCCGTGCCTTCGAGCGTGCCGGGTTCCGCAAGGCCCGCGAGCTCGATCTGCCGGACAAGCGCGCCGCGTTCATGGTCCGGGAGCGCACCGCGTGAACCGCGGAGTCCTGCTCGCCGCGGCGGGCCTGCATATGGCCACGCAGTCGGCGCTCGCGCCCTTCTACCCCGAGCTGTTCCGCTCGGCGTACGGAGTCACGAGCCTGACCGCGACGGGTGGGTTCCTCATCCTCTGCCAGCTGGCCTGCATGGTGGCCCTGCCCCTCTGGGGCCGGGCCACCCGCCGGGCGCCGCTGGCCCGCCTGGTGACGGTGGGTCAGGGCGCGGCGGTGCTCCTCGCCGGGTCCTTGGCGCTTGCCCCTTCGTACGTGGTCTTCACGGTCCTGTCGGTCCTGCTGATAGCGGCGAAGTCGGTGGTGCTGCTCGCGTACCCGTCGATAGCACAGAGCCATCCGCGGGGCCTGCGCCCCGGGATAATCCAGTACGTGGCGGTCCTGCACGGGGCGTCGATCGCGGCGACCTTCCTGGGCACCGTGGTGGTCTCGTTCCCGGAACCCCGGCTGGCACTGCCGATTCTGGCGGTGGCCGAACTGGCTTTGCTGGGGGCGGTGTTGCCCGCTCTGCGCCGCAAGTCCGCTACCGCTGTGCCTGCTGTGCCTGCTGTGCCCGCTGTGCCTGCTGTGCCCGCTGTGGGCAGTCGTTCCGCAGGGCGGAACGGGTGGGCACAGCGCCACGGCGCCGAGTGCGCTAACGGACTACCTGCAGCAACCCCGGCTCCGAGCACCCCCGCGTCGACCCGCACCCTCGCTCCCCTCGCCGCCTTCGTCCTCCTGTACGCCGTCGCCGTCTACGCCGTACGCCCGTACTTCACCGAGTACGCCACGGCCAACGGCTCCACGACCCAGGAGGCGGCACTCCTCTTCGTACTGCCGCACATAGCCGTCCTGGCAACCCTGCCTTTCGCGAACGCTCTTCGCAGAAGGTGCGGAAGCAGCCTGCTTCGGCTCTCCCTGGTCCTCGGCGGAGCCGCCCTCGCCTGGCAGGCGGCCACCCCCGAGCCCACCCAGCTCGCCGCCTCCCGCATCCTCCTCGGCGCCGGGCTCGCTCTGAGCCAAGTGGCCCTGGACGAGCGGGTCCTGAGCACCACCGGCGAGGGCTCCACGTACAGCGTGATCGCCACCGCACAAACAGCCGGGCTCCTCCTCGCCCCGCTCACCGCGACCCTGACCGCCAAGGCGGACCTCACCGCTCCGCTCATCACCTGCGGAGCACTCTTCGCGGCACTGGCCCTCCTGAGCCCGAAGCTCACCCCGAAACTCACCCCCCAGCTGCCCGCACAGCTGACCTCGAACGAAAGGCCCCACCCGCATGACCTCCGCGCACCCCGTACCCGAGCTCCACGACGTCTCGCCGGAGTCCTGGCGCGAGGCAAACCGGCGGCTGCTCGCCAAGACCCTGTCGGAGTTCGCGTTCGAGGCACTGATTGAGCCGGAGGCGCTCGACGGCGCGGCGGACCGCTACCGGGTCGACCTGGACAGCGGCGTCTCGTACGTCTTCACCGCGACCCAGGGCGCCCTCGGCGGCTGGCGTGCCGACAAGGACTCCGTGACGCGCGGCGCCGCGGGCCTGCTCGGCAACGAGATAGCCACCCCGGCCTGGGACGCTCAGCAGTTCCTGGTCGACTGCGCGGACACCATCGGCACCGACTCGCCCACGCTCGGCATGTACCTCACCGAGCTCTCGGCCACCCTCGCCGTGGACGCCGCCCGCATCGAGCACGGCGGCGCCACCGCGGCCGAGCTGCGCGAGCTCGGCCACGCCGAGCTGGAGTGCCACATGACCGGGCACCCCACCCTGGTCGCCAACAAGGGCCGCATCGGCTTCTCCGCCACCGACGTACGGGCGTACGCCCCCGAGTCGCAGCAGCTCGTCAAGTTGCAGTGGATCGCGGTGCACCGGGGCCTCGCCGAGTTCCGCGGCACTTCGGAGCTGAGCGAACAGACCGTCATCGGGCACGAGTTGAGCACCGAGGAGATCGCGGCCTTCCGCGGCGTCATCGAGGCCAAGGGCGGCGACCCGGACGCGTACGTCTGGATGCCGGTGCACCCCTGGCAGTGGGACCACGCCGTGCAGGTCCTGTACGCCGGTGAGGTCGCGCAGAACCGGATCATCCCGCTCGGCGAGTCCAAGGACGGCTATCTGCCGCAGCAGTCCGTCCGGACGATGACGAACATGGCGGAGCGCGGCCGCTACGACGTCAAGCTCCCCCTGAAGATCGTCAACACCCTGATCTGGCGCGGCATCCCGCCACACTGCACCCAGGGCGCCCCGGTCACCACCCAGTGGCTCACCGGCCTGCTCGACAAGGACCCGGTGCTCCGCGAGGAGCTGCGCACCGTCTTCCTCGGCGAGATCGCGTCCGTGACGGTCCGCCACCCGTACCTGGACCGCGTACCGCTGATGCCGTACCAGCACCTGGAGGCGCTCGGCTGCATCTGGCGCGACTCGGTGTCGTCGCGGCAGGACGAGGGCGAGCGCGTGCGCACCTTCGCCTCGCTGCTGCACGTCGACGAGCACGGCACGTCCTTCGCCGCCGAACTCGCCCGCAACTCCGGCCTCCCGGCCGAGGAGTGGCTGACCCGCCTCTTCGAGACGGTGCTCCACCCGGTGCTGCACGTGATGTACACGTACGGCATCACCTTCAACCCGCACGGCCAGAACACCCTGATCGGCTACGACGAGAACGACGTGCCGCGCCGCCTGTTCCTCAAGGACTTCGTGGACGACGTGTCGGTCTCGCACACCCCGGTCCCCGAGCGCGGCCCGGAGCCGGACGGCTACGACCACGTCCTGCCGCGCAAGAACCCCGTGGTGATCCGGCAGCACGTCGTGGACCAGCTGCTGCTCGGCCACTTCCGCTACCTGGAGCCGCTGGTCGTCGAGCAGCTGGGCGTCAAGGGTGAGAAGTACTGGCAGCTGGTGCGGGACGCGGTGGTCGCGCACCACAAGAAGTTCCCGGAAAAGGCGGACCAGTTCGCCGAGTTCGACATGCTGGACACGGAGTTCCCGCGCTACCCGTTCAACACCGACCGCCTGGTCATCACGAAGTACGTGGACCGCGCGCTGCGCCACGCCCTGCGCCCGAACGGCACCGTCCCCAACCCCCTCGCCGAGGGCGGCTCTTCGGTCGGTCGCTCATGAGCATCGAGATCAGCGCGTCCAAGCTCACCTTGGGGCACGGCGGCGAGCCGGTCGCCCGGGACATCGACCTGGCGCTGACCCCGGGCGAGGTGACCGCCCTGGTCGGCCCGAACGGCTCCGGCAAGTCCACGCTCCTTCGCTCGCTTGCCCGCCTGCACACCCCGGACTCGGGCTCGATCGTGCTCGACGGCCAGGCCCTGTCCTCGTACAAACCGCGTGAACTGGCCCGGAAGCTCAGCTTCCTGACCCAGTCGCCGCTGATCCCGGCCGGTGTCACGGTCGAGGAGCTGGTCGCGTACGGCCGCCACCCGCACCAGGGCATGCTGGCCCGTACGAGCAGCGACGAGGACCGGGAAGCCATCAGCTGGGCGCTCGACGCCACGAATCTGCACCGTCTGGCCGAGCGTCCGCTCGACCAGTTGTCCGGCGGCGAGCGGCAGCGCGCCTGGATCGCGATGGCGCTCGCGCAGCGCACCGGTCTGCTGCTGCTCGACGAGCCGACGACGTTCCTCGACATCCGCTACCAGATCGAAGTACTGCGTCTGGTACGGCGGTTGGCGGACGAGCACGGCATCACGGTCGCGGTCGTCCTGCACGACCTGAACCAGGCGGCCGCGTTCTCGGACGCGATGGTGGTGCTCGCGGGCAGCCGGATCGTCGCGCACGGCACCCCGGCCGAGGCGATGACGCAGGCCACCATCCGGGATGCCTTCGGCATCGAGACCACCATCACCCAAGACCCCCACACAGGTGTCCCCACCTGTCTGCCGTCGTACCGCGAGCCCGCCAAGGCTTCCGTGTCCACGGCGTCGTAATCCGCTCACCTCACCACACCAGCAAGGAACCCCGATGCTGCACATGCGTAGAACCCTCGCCGCCCTCGCGGCCGTCGCGTCCCTCGCCCTCACCGCCACCGCCTGCGGCTCGGCCGCCGACCAGGCGGGTGGCGGCGGCGCCGACGACGCCAAGAAGGACTCGGCGAACGGCAGCGGCTCGATCACCGTCAAGGACATCAAGGGCGAGCAGAAGCTCAAGGCCCCGGCCAAGAAGGTCGTCGCCCTGGAGTGGACGTACGCCGAGGACCTGCTCGCGCTCGGCGTGCAGCCCACCGGTGTCGCGGACATCAAGCAGTACGACCAGTGGGTGACCGCCGGTCCGCGCTTCGACAAGTCCGTCAAGGACGTCGGCACCCGCCAGGCCCCCAGCCTGGAGTCCATCAAGGCGCTGAAGCCGGACCTGATCATCACGTCGAAGATCCGCTCCGAGGCCAACCTCAAGCAGCTGAAGGAGATCGCGCCGACGCTGATGTTCGACCCGTACTCGACGAAGAGCGAGTACGACGAGATGCGTACGACCCTGAAGACCATCGGCACCGCGACGGGCAAGGAGGACGCGGCGGACAAGGCCCTCAAGGACCTGGACGGCAAGGTCGCCGACGCGAAGAAGAAGATCGCGAACGGCAAGAAGGAGGGCGAGGAGGTCACGGTCGCCCGCGGCTACACCACCGACGGCGCGGCGACGGTAGAGATCCTGACGGACTCGACGATCCCCGGCGGGCTGCTGCCCCAGCTCGGCCTGAAGAACGGCTGGAGCGGCAAGTCGGACGCGTACGGCATGAGCAAGGTCGACGTCGAGGGCCTGAAGAAGGCGGAGAAGTCCCACCTGGTCTACGTGGCGGCCAAGAACGACGACGTGTTCGCCAAGTCGCTGCCGAAGAACGCCCTGTGGAAGAACCTGGACTTCGTGAAGAACGACCGCGTCCACGACCTGGACCCGGGCACCTGGTTCTTCGGCGGTCCGTTCTCCACCGCTCAGGTCGCCGACGAGATCGCGGGCGCGCTCACTTCATGACCGACACGGTGACGCGCACCTCTGCACCGGACCGGCCGAAGACGGCGGACCGGGCTCCTTCGGGAGCTCCGGTCCGCCGTCGGGTGGCCGGTCCGGTCGCGGTCGTCCTGGGCGGCGCCCTCGCGCTGCTCCTGGTGACCGCGCTCCACCTGGGCTACGGCCGCAGCGACGTGGGCCTCGGCGACCTGCTCGGCCTGCTCTTCGGCTCGGACTCCGCCGAGAGTGCTGACGCGAAGTCGGTCCTGCTCGGCGGCCGTTTGCCGCGCACCCTGGCGGGCCTGGTGGCAGGCGCGGCCTTCGCGCTGTCCGGGGCGCTGCTCCAGTCCTCGGTACGGAACCCACTGGCCGCCCCGGACACGCTGGGCGTGACGGCGGGCGCGTACCTGGCGGTGGCGGTCTCGGCGATCACGGGCCTGACGTTCGGCGACCTGGGCCGCGGCGGAGTGGCCTTTGTGGGCGGCCTGTTGGCGGCGGCCCTGGTCCACACGGTGGCGGGCGGCACGCGGAGCCGCCCGGGCCACCTGGTCCTGGCAGGCATGTCGGTCATGCTGGCCCTGTCGTCCGTGACGGCAGTACTGGTCATGCTGTTCGAGCAGGAAACAGGGGCGGTCTTCTTCTGGGGCCACGGTTCGCTGGCGGTAGCGGACACGGACCGCTCGGTCTCCGTACTGCCGTTGCTGGCAGCGGGCTTGGTGGGAGGCTTGCTGCTCGCCCGTACGCTGGACATCCTGGGCACAGGCGACGAAACAGCCCGGGGCCTGGGCATCAACGTAGGCCGCATGCGCCTCTACGCGGTCCTGCTGTCGGTCTTCCTGGCAGCGATAGCGGTCTCGGTAACCGGCCCGATCGGCTTCATCGGCCTGGCGGCCCCGCACTTGGTCCGCTTCGCGGGCGTACGCAAACACGCCCTGCTGCTCCCGGCGACGATGCTCTGGGGCGCAACGCTGTTGCTGGCAGCCGACCTTCTGGCAAGGGTCACATCCCCCACGGGCAACGAGGTCCCAGCAGGCGTGGTGACGGCGTTGTTCGGCGCCCCGGTGTTCCTGCTCCTGGCCCGCCGCCTCCCGGCGGAACCAACCCCTCCGGCAACGATGCCGACGACGCGGCGGAGGTTGAGCTTCCCGCTGATAGCGGCACTGGGCACGGCGGTGCTGTTGGTGCTGTTGTACGCGGGCCTGGCCCTGGGCGACTTGAAGGTCCCACTGACGGAGATCCCGGCGATCCTGTTCGGCGGCGGGGATGAGCTGCTGGGCCCGGTGGTCCTGGAATACCGCGTGCCGCGCTTGCTGGTGGCGGCGCTGGCGGGAGCACTGCTGGCGGTAGCGGGCGGCATCGTCCAAACGGTCTCGCGCAACCCCCTGGCAGACCTGACGGTCATGGGCGTAAGCGGCGGCGCGGGCTTCGGCGCGGCCCTGATCCTGGTGGCGCTCCCGGCAGTCCCGTACGCGGTGCTCCCGGTAGCGGCACTGGCGGGCGGCCTGGCGGCCTTCGCGCTGACGTACACGCTGTCGCGCCGGAAGGGTTCGGTGGCCCCGGAACGCTTGGTGTTGGTAGGCGTAGGCTGCTTCGCTCTCACGACAGCGGCAACGAACTACTTGGTGTCGGGCGCCCGCTTCCAGGTGGCCCAGGCGCTGACGTGGCTGTCGGGCTCGACGTACGCGAGGGACACGACGGATTTGATGCTGCTGCTGCCGGTGGCGGCGGTAGGCGTTCCGCTGCTGGTGTTCGGGTTCCGGAGGATGGACCTCCTGGCCCTGGGCGAGGACACCCCGCGCACGCTCGGGGTCCCCCTGGAGCGCACGCGCCTGGCGGTGCTCGGCCTGGCGGTGGCACTGGCGGCGTGCGCGGTGGCGGTCGTGGGCACGGTGGCCTTCGTCGGCCTGGTGGCCCCGCACGCGGCCCGCATGCTGACGGGTTCACGCACGCATCGCTTGCTGCCGATGGCGGCCCTCCTTGGCGGGTCGCTGATGGTGGCGGCGGACGTGGTGGGCCGCGTGGCGATCGCTCCGGCGGAAATCCCGTCGGGTCTGCTTGCGGCACTGATCGGAACGCCGTACTTCGTGTGGCAGTTGAGGCGGGGCCGCCGCACGACGTGAGTGGGTGGCCTGTGGCCTGTGCCTCTGGCCTCTGGCCTCTGACCTCTGTGGAAACTCCGGCGCCCGGGAGACGGTCCTCCCGGGCGCCGGCTACGTCCTCCAACGAATCCCCCGTCGTGGCGCCTACTACGCTGACACCGCATGTCCACCTCCTCGCCCACCCCGTCATCACCCGAACCGGACGCCGAAGTCATCCACTTCGGGCATCGCCTTCAGCGCAACGCCGCCATCGTCGGGGTCCTCTTCGGGTACATCGCACTGACCGGGGTGTCCGGTACGTTGACCAGCCGCGAGCCCGCGCTCGTACGCGCGATCCAGGCAGGGCTGCTGCTCCTGCTCTTCGCGGGCGTCGGCGCGTTTGCGTTCGTACGGGTCTGGAGGCGACGCAACCAGAAGCTGAGCCTCGACCGGACCGGAGTCTGGTACCACAACGGGACCGCCGAGCAGGTCATCCCCTGGGACATGCTGGCCGGGGCCGGGCTGTACTCCAGCGCCCTCGGGCGTTCCGGGCGGGTGTACTCCCTGGAGCTGTGCCCGAACCAGTCGATCGACCGCGACGATCCGGTCCTGTGGCCCTTCGTCCGCGACGAGGAACCGCTGGACCCGTGGCTGCCACGGTCGCGCTACCGCATCCCGCTGGTGCGCGGCATCCAAACCGAGGTCGCGGAGGCATTCCAGCGCTGCGTCCCGGAACTGTGGCTCGGTGAGGCCGATGTCGGGTTCAACCACATCGGCCAATCCCCCAACCGCTGAGCGTCACAGTGCCCGTGCCCCCGACGAAGGAGACCTTTCATGTCCGACGGCACCCTGTGGAGCACCGACCTCGGCGCCCCACTCCACATCGACACGGATGCCAACCCCGGCCTCTGGGGCTATCTCCACCTCCAGATCGACGAGCAGAACTTCAAGGAATGGCTGCACCACCACCTGACCGGCCTGGCCGCCATCCATGGCATCGAACTCACCCGCAGACTCCGCAAGTTCCACAAGAACTTCTACGAACAGACGCTGGCGACGCTCCGGTACAAGCTCCAGGCCGACGAAGCGTTCATCTACCACCCCGTTCCGCTGACCTCCATGCCGCTGGTGATGCACGCCACCCGCTTCCACTGCGAGGCCCGCGACGCGGCCTCGTGCGAGGGAATCGCCGCGCTCACGGTGCCGCACCCGGAGATCCCCGAGTGGCAACAGCGCACCGGCAGCGTTGATTTCGCCTCTCCACACCTGGGCACGGACGGGGTCCGGGTCACCCGCTCCTACCCCGCGGACCGCACCATCATGATGACCTCGGTGACGTACCACTGGCACACCGCGCCCGGCCTCCCCGATGTCTGCCTCCGCGGGCACCACGACGATCCGGAAGTGATCGCCGCGGCAATCGAGCCCCTGGACGACTTCGCGCGGACGCTCCGGCTTCCTGGGGCGGCCAATTGACCGGCGCCGCCGGGTGACGCAGAGCTCGCCGACTCGTTTGGTGGTGGCTCGTTTGGCGGTGGTGACTCAGTCGGCCAAGGAGCGACGCAAGGCACGACGCAGGGCTGTCCCGAGTTCGGCGAGCTGCCGCTGAGAGACCTCGGCGGACAGGATCGCCTGAGACCCGTGGAACGTGTCGGCCCACTGGTGCAGTTCGACCGACACACCGGCCTGCAGCAGGCGCAATGCGTACTCGATGCCCTCGTCCCGGGCCGGACAGAACTCCGCGGTGGCGATGTAGGCGGGCGGCAGCCCGGACAGATCGGCGGCCCGTGCCGGTGCGGCGTACGGCGTGACTGGCGCGAGCCCACGCGCGGAGCCCAGGTAGTGCCGCCACGCCGCGGAAGCCTTGTCGCGATTCATCCAGGGCGTATCGGTGAACTGCCGTGCCGACCACGTCTCCTGACGGTCGTCAAGCCCCGGCTGATTGAGCAGCTGAAAGCAGATACTCGGCCCCTGCTCGTCCCGCGCCCGCAACGCCACCGCAGCCGCAAGCCCTCCACCGGCACTGTGCCCACCGACCGCGATCCGCCCCGGGTCGACGCCGAGTTCGACGGCGTGCTCGGAGACCCAGACCAGCACGGCGTACGCATCATCCGGGGCAGCCGGGAACGGGTGCTCGGGCGCCAGCCGATACCCCACCGAGATCACCACAGCACCGGAGGCCTCCGCGACCCGAGCGGCCCACGGATGCTCGGTCTCCAGATCCCCCATGACAAACCCGCCCCCGTGCAACCAGACGATGGCGCCTTGGGCCTGCCGGGGCCGATAAACCCGCACAGGCACGCCTACCTCACCAGGCACAGTCCGATCCTCGATCTCCATGCCCGAGGTATCCGGCGCCGGCACCGCGGCCGCCAACGCGGCAAGGTTCTTACGCTCGGCAACCGGATCGGTCAGATCGGCCCGAGGGAACAACGGTATGAACGCTTCAAGTTCGGGATCCATGCCGACCATCCTCCCGGCCACCACCCCCACGTTCACCCGCCATCCGTCGGGCAGTCCGCCGCGATCCCGCACCGATCGGCGCGTTGGTCGCGGCGCCGCGCCAGCAGGCTCCCCAGCTCCGTACGCCGGTGCAGTACGGCCCGTCCGGCGCGGACCGTCGTGATCAGACCCGCGCCGCGCAACGCGGCGGTGTGGGCGGAAGCGGTGGCGTTGCTGACGCCGAGGCGTCGGGCGAGCCCCCTGGTGGTGTGCTCATCCGCGAGAAGGAGCAGCATGTCGACGCGAGTTCGTCCAACAAGCTCATCGGGACGACGTCCCCGACCGGTCTTCCCGCAACCCGCCCACCGACGTAAACGTACACGTATACTCGCCGCATGTCCGACGCCATGATTCGTGTGCCCACCGAGGTACGTGACCGTCTCGCGGTCCTCGCCGAGTCCCAGGGGACCTCGATCCGCGCCCTGGTGCAGGAGTTCGCCGAGAACACGCTCACGGTCGAGGAGCGCCGGGAGCGGGCGGAGCAGACCCGGAGTTATCTGGCCGAGCACTTCGGGGTCGAGGTGACGGACGAAGAGAGTGCCGAGATGGGTCGTAAGCTCCGCGAGGCCCTGGCGCACACGCGCGGCGAGGCCGCGTGATCCAGCTCCACCTCGTCCTGGACGCGCCCACACTCGTCGCGCTCTCCGGGAATCGACAGGTCTCCACCCTGATCCATCGGGCGCACCTGGAGCCGGACACCCGCCTCTGGGCGCCCGCTCTGGCCGTCCTCGAAGCCGACGCGGAGTACAAGGGGATCGCCGAGCATGTCGGCCAGCTCGACGTCATCCACACCGTGGATCTCGACTACTCGGCGGCGCTCGCCGTCGCACAGCTCCGCCGCGACGGCGTACCCACGGGCGTCGCGGCGACAGCACACGCCGTACGCAACATCCCGGTATGGGGAGCGGACGCCCTCGCCGTGACGGTCGCCCCCGAGGCGTACGAAGCGCTCGGAGTGCCGGTACTCGACCTCAACCGGTGACCCCGGCCTCAACCTGTGTCCCCTGCCTCAACCGGTGACCCCGGCGCCGAGCCCCACACACGGAGCCCGACGCCGGGCGGGAAGAGCGGGAAGAGGAGTGCCCGGCTCAGTCAGTCGGCCACGGCACCACCGGCGACCGGTAGTAATTCATCCCCAGCTCGTCCCACCGCGGCCCCTGCTCCGCGAGCCGCACCTTGTACGTGTCCCAGTCGTGCTCCGACCATGGGGACCAGCCCAGTTCCGCGATGCCGGGCAGCCGTGGGAAGGCCATGTACTCGATGTGGGCCGAGGTCGAGATCGTCTCGGACCAGAGCGGGGCCTCGACGCCGAGGATCGAGTCTTCCGGGGCCCCGGCCAGGTACGCCCCGGGGTTCCAGTCGTACGAGCGGTCCACCTCCACATAGCCCGCCCAGGACAGGCCGAGCGGGGTCGACGGGTTGTACTTCATGTCGAGGTAGGCCCGGTCGGCCGGGGAGAGGATCAGCTTCGTGCCGTTCTTCGCGGCGTTCACGACCTGCTCGCGCTCCGCCTGCGACGTCGCGTCATAGCCCCAGTACTGGGCCGCCGCCCCCTCCGCGGGCCGCGCCCCCGTCAGCTGGTGCCAGCCGATCACCGTCTTGCCGTACTTGGCGACCACCGGCTGCACCCGGTCCATGAAGGCCACGTAGTCCTCATGGCTCGTCGAGTGGGCTTCATCCCCACCAATATGGATGTACCGCCCGGGCGTCAGCTCCGCGATCTCTCTGATCACGTCGTCCACGAAGTCGTACGTGATCTCCTTCTGGACGCAGAGTGAGCTGAAGCCGACCTCCGTACCCGTATAGAGCGGGGGCGCCTTGCCGTCGCAGTTCAGGTCCGCGTACGACGCGAGCGCCGCGTTCGTGTGGCCCGGCATGTCGATCTCCGGGATCACCTCCAGGTAGCGGTCGGCCGCGTACTGCACGATCTCCTTGTACTGCGCCTTCGTGTAGTAGCCGCCGGGGCCGCCGCCCACCTGCGTCGAACCGCCGTACGTCGCGAGGCGCGGCCAGGAGTCGATGGCGATGCGCCAGCCCTGGTCGTCGCTGAGGTGAAGATGCAGCTTGTTGATCTTGTACATCGCCATCTGGTCGATGTACCGCTTCACCTGCTCGACGGTGAAGAAGTGCCGCGATACGTCCAGCATCGCGCCCCGGTGCTCGAATCGCGGCGTGTCCTCGATCTCACCGCCCGCCACCTTCCACGGCCCGGCCTGCGCCTCCCGCGCCTCGACCTCCGGCGGCAGTTGCTGGCGCAGGGTCTGTACGCCGCGGAAGAGCCCGGCGGCCTGGTGCGCCGTGATCGTGACGGAATCGGCGCCCGACTCGAGCCGGTAACCCTCCTCCCCCAACTCCCGCTCCCCGGCGTCCAGTCGGAGCCGCAGGCCGTCCCCGCCCGACCTCTTCGTGACCGGCAGCCGATAGCCGGTGGCCGGGCGCAGCGTCTCGGCGAGGAAGTCGCCGACCTGCCGGGCCGCCGCCCGGCCACCGCCGTCGCCACCGTCCACCCGGATCCGGGTCTTCTCAGTGATCTCGTACGCGGATCCGCCCGGCTCGACCGAGGCGGGGGCCGGAATCACCTGACCGAGCGGGGTGACGTCCCCGACCCCCGACGGCGACGACGCATCAGACGTAGACACGGACGCCGACACGGACACGGACGCGGACGCAGCGCCGGTCACGGACACCCCCATAGCCGCCACGAGTAACAGCGAGCCGAGCAAGCGGGGAATGGTTCTGTGCTGTCTCACAAGCGGTCCCTTCGACGGGCTACGCGCATCTGACGGGCAAGAACGGACCCATGGGTACCGCGCACCCCCGGAGGGGTCAAGGGGTATAGACCACTCCGCACGCAAGGCGAGTGGGCGACGACCCCGAAACGACACACTCCTGCCCGCTAACGACACACTCCTGCCCGCTTTCGGGCAGAATTCTTGCGAAGCAACCGCCGATACCCCAGGATCTACCGGGTGCACGAGGACCTCATCGACCACCTGACCCGCTCCACGCCGCTCAGCCGCGGCGAGGCCCTGCGGGTGGTGCAGGATGTCCTCGCCTACTTCGACGAGACGACCGAGGCGTTCGTACGGCGCCGCCACCGCGAGCTCCAGGGCCAAGGGCTTGTGAACGCGGCGATCTTCGAGCAGATCGCCACGGATCTGCGGTACCGCACGGTCGCACCGCCCGAACTCTCGCTCCGGCAGCTGCGCCGGATGATCTACGGCTGAGCACAGCCACACCGGCCGGAAGCACGGCCACCCAACGGCCGAAAGCACGGCCACCAACTCCATGACTGTCCACGACAAGGCTTAGGGGATCCAGACCCATATGTGCGGAATCGTCGGTTATATCGGCAAGCGTGACGTCGCCCCCCTCCTCCTCGAGGGCCTCCAGCGCCTCGAGTACCGCGGCTACGACTCGGCCGGCGTCGTCATCACCAGCCCCAAGGCCACCGGCCTGAAGATGGTCAAGGCCAAGGGCCGGGTCCGGGACCTGGAAGCCCGTATCCCCAAGCGCTTCGCGGGCACCACCGGCATCGCGCACACCCGCTGGGCCACCCACGGCGCCCCCTCCGACGAGAACGCGCACCCCCACCTCGACCCCGAGGGCAAGGTCGCCGTCGTCCACAACGGCATCATCGACAACGCCGACGACCTGCGCGCCAAGCTCACCGCCGACGGCGTGACCTTCGCCTCCGAGACCGACACCGAGGTCCTCACCCACCTCATCGCCCGCTCCGAGGCCGACACCCTCGAGGAGAAGGTCCGCCAGTCGATCAAGCTGATCGAGGGCACGTACGGCGTCGCCGTGCTGCACGCCGACTTCCCGGACCGCATCGTGGTGGCCCGCAACGGCTCCCCCGTCGTCCTCGGTATCGGCGAGAAGGAGATGTTCGTCGCCTCGGACGTGGCCGCGCTCGTCTCGCACACCCGCCAGGTCGTCACCCTCGACGACGGCGAGATGGCCACCCTCAAGGCCGATGACTTCCGCACCTACACCACCGAGGGTTCGCGTACGACCGCCAGCCCCACCACCGTGGAGTGGGAGGCCGAGTCGTACGACATGGGCGGCCACGACACGTACATGCACAAGGAGATCAGCGAGCAGCCGGACGCCGTGGACCGCGTCCTGCGCGGCCGGATCGACGACCGCTTCTCCACCGTGCACCTCGGCGGCCTCAACCTGGACGCCCGTGAGGCCCGCACCATCCGCCGCATCAAGATCCTTGGCTGCGGCACCAGTTACCACGCGGGTCTGATCGGCGCCGGGCTGATCGAAGGCATGGCCCGGATCCCGGCCGACGCCGAGCCCGCCTCGGAGTTCCGCTACCGCAACCCGGTCGTCGACCCCGACACCCTGTACATCGCGGTCTCCCAGTCCGGCGAGACGTACGACGTGCTCGCCGCCGTGCAGGAGCTCAAGCGCAAGGGCGCCCGGGTCCTCGGCGTCGTCAACGTCGTCGGCTCGGCGATCGCCCGCGAGGCCGACGGCGGCGTGTACGTGCACGCCGGTCCCGAGGTCTGCGTCGTCTCCACGAAGTGCTTCACCAACACGGTCGTCGCCTTCGCGCTGCTCGCCCTGCACCTGGGCCGCATCCGCGACCTCTCCGTGGCCGACGGCAAGCGGATCATCGAGGGGCTGCGCCGACTGCCCGGACAGATCTCCGAGATCCTCAAGCAGGAGGACGAGATCAAGAAGCTGGCGGCGCAGTTCGCCGACGCCAAGTCGATGATGTTCATCGGCCGGGTGCGCGGCTACCCGGTCGCCCTCGAGGCCTCGCTGAAGCTGAAGGAGATCTCGTACATCCACGCCGAGGCGTACCCGGCCTCGGAGTTGAAGCACGGCCCGCTCGCCCTCATCGAGCCCGCCCTGCCGACCGTGGCGATCGTCCCGGACGACGACCTCCTGGAGAAGAACCGCGCCGCCCTGGAGGAGATCAAGGCCCGCAGCGGCAAGATCCTCGCGGTCGCGCACCAGGAGCAGGAGAAGGCCGACCACACCATCGTGGTGCCGAAGAACGAGACCGAGCTGGACCCGATCCTGATGGGCATCCCGCTCCAACTCCTCGCCTACCACACGGCCCTGGCCCTCGGCCGCGACATCGACAAGCCGCGCAACCTCGCCAAGTCGGTGACGGTGGAGTAGCCCGTACGCCCCCACGTACGCGTAGGCGTACGCGCGAACGACCCCCTGTGCGTGCCACCTTTGCACACAGGGGGTCGTTCTTCGGGTGGCCGGGGTCGCCCATTTACCCCGGCCTTCGCGGCTGCCTGGCCGGTGGCCGTCACCCCCCGGCGGCGGGCAGCGTCACGGATCGACGGACGCTGCCTGCTATCTACCCTTCACCAGGACGCAAAGCACCTGCTACGCGGCGGTAGATTCGGCGAGTTGACGCCTCGTCCGTCACGAGGTGCCGCTACGAGGTGCTGCTACGGGATGACGATGACCGGGCGCTGCGCACGCCGCGCGAGCCGGCCCGCGACCGAGCCGAAGATCCGGCCGACGAGGCCGTGCGTGGAGCCGACGACGATCGCGTCCGCCTCGTACTCCCGCCCGACCTCCTCGAGTTCGTGGCAGATGTCCCCGCCGCGCTCGACCAGGATCCACGGCACCTCGGACAGATAGTCCGCACAGGCGAGTTCGAGCCCGAGCACCTCGGTGCGGTGGTCGGGTACGTCGACGAAGACCGGCGGCTCACAGCCCGCCCACACCGTGGTGGGCAGCCGGTTGGCCACATGCACGATGATCAGGCCCGAGCCGGAGCGGCTCGCCAGGCCGATGGCGTACGCGAGGGCACGCTCACTGGAGGTGGAGCCGTCGAAGCCGACGACGACACCGTGCTTGAAGGCGGGGTCGCAGGACTGGCGCGGCTGTTCCGCCGCTCGGGGCGTCGCCGTCGGGTCGGCGACCTGCCGCTTGCGGTCCGCGGGTTCGGGGAATTCGTGACCGGCCATCGGTGTCTCGGCTGAGGGAGAGTCCTCGGTGGGAGGTACGGCTTTCTCGGGCTTGAGTGGCACTGGGCGGTGGAGCCGTGTCCGGGAATCGTCTTCCCGACCCCATACCCCTAAGGGTACGGCGACACTCTCCGTCTGCCCAGGTCCCGCAGGGGGGCCGGGGCTTCCAGGGAGCATGCACGAGCCCGTCCGGTATGGCAACGGCAGCTGCCCCGTACAGGCTTCTGTGCATCGCCACGGCTTCGCCCGATGTACTCCCCGTTACCCGCACTTCAGCGACGTATGCCAGGCATTTCGGAAAGCCGGTCCCCGTCCACGTCGGAGAACCGTGCCCCGTGCACTTCGGGCGTAGTCCCTAGTGACCCGGCCGTTCCGCCGCGCGTTGAAACTCCGAAGCCACCACCCCAGGGAGCCGCCCGTGCCCGGAACACGCCCCACGCCCACCCCCGCGCACGCGCTCCGGCGGGCCTCCGGGCACCGGCGCACGCGGGGCGCGCCCCGACAGCGCACCCCGCGTGCGCCGCAGGCCTCACAGGCCCCGGGCGGTCCCGGCCGACCAGGTGGTCCGGGTGGTCCGGGAGGCGCCGCGGGTGACTCGAACGGGGCGGGCGGACGAGGCAGGCCGGGCGGTCCCGGGGGCCCGCGCGGTACGGGCGGTGCGGGCGGGGGTGCCGCGCCGGGGCCGGGCGCGGCCCCGGCGGACACCGTGGGCGACCTCGTCGGCTGGGCGGCCTTCAGCTGCGTCCTGGTGCCCGTCGTCCTTGTCGTGTACGGCACTTCGCTGGGCGGGGCCGCCGGGGCCGCCCTCGGCCTTGCCGCGGTGACCGGGGCCTGTCGGCTGCTGCTCCGCCAGTCCGAACGCGGCGCGGCACGGCTTCGGGCGGGGCGGCCGGAACACGCTCGTGGCTCCCGGCGTGCGGGGCACCCGCGTCGCGCGGAACCGGTGCGGAGCGATAACTTCCAGGGCCATCGCGGCAGGCGCGGCAGACCGGGACCGGGGGCGCGTCACGGGGCGCATCGGGGCGGTCGCCACTCGGCTTGAAACACGCTGGGCGTTGCCTTGAATTGGCCATGCGCCCCTATCGGTTTTCAGCCAAAGTCGGGCTACCGTGCACGGGCCCGCAGGACCCCCCTCCAACCCCCGTTTCACCAGGGCGGAAAGGGTCACGGAGGGCGCCTGAGCCCTACGGGGACCGGCCACGGCGGTGAGGCCCACTTCCACGGAAGGCTCACGAGTGCGACGCTTCGTGATCGAATGCTTCACGCCACGTTGCCATGTCGACATTGCACCGGGTGCTGAACTGGTCACGACGGCACCACGGGACACAGTAGATTCGATCATGACCGTCTGGGCGGGGGACTCGTGCAGGACCGAGGGGAAACGTGCTGGAGCGACAGGCCCGACAGGACACCGATGGGGGCGCCGCGACCACCGAGGGGGGCTTAGCAGCATGAGCCACGACTCCGCAGCCGCAGTGGAGGCGGCCCGCAAGCTCTCGGGGCGCCGCCGCAGGGAAATCGTCGCCGTACTTCTGTTCAGCGGCGGTCCCATCTTCGAAAGTTCCATACCGCTCTCCGTGTTCGGCGTGGACCGCCAGGACGCGGGGGTACCGCGCTACCGCCTCCTCGTGTGCTCGGGCGAGGACGGCCCGCTGCGCACCACCGGGGGACTCGAACTCACCGCGCCCTATGGGCTCGAGGCGATCTCGCGGGCGGGCACGGTCGTCGTGCCGGCCTGGCGCTCGATCACCTCGCCACCGCCGGAGGAGTCCCTCGAGGCGCTGCGCCGCGCCCATGAGGAGGGCGCCCGCATCGTCGGCCTGTGCACGGGGGCGTTCGTCCTCGCGGCCGCGGGCCTGCTCGACGGCCGCCCGGCCACCACGCACTGGATGTACGCGCCGACGCTCGCCAAGCGCTATCCGTCGGTCCACGTCGACCCGCGCGAACTCTTCGTGGACGACGGCGACGTACTGACGTCCGCGGGCACCGCCGCAGGCATCGACCTGTGCCTGCACATTGTGCGTACGGATCACGGCGCCGAGGCGGCCGGGGCGCTCGCCCGCCGCCTGGTGGTGCCGCCGCGGCGGACCGGCGGGCAGGAGCGCTACCTCGACAGGTCTTTACCGGAGGAGATCGGCGCCGACCCGCTCGCCGAGGTCGTCGCCTGGGCCCTGGAGCATCTGCACGAGCAGTTCGACGTGGAGACCCTGGCCGCGCGCGCGTACATGAGCCGACGGACCTTCGACCGCAGGTTCCGCTCGCTCACCGGCAGCGCGCCGCTTCAGTGGCTGATCACCCAGCGGGTGCTACAGGCGCAGCGCCTCCTGGAGACGTCGGACTACTCCGTGGACGAGGTCGCGGGCCGCTGCGGCTTCCGCTCGCCGGTCGCGCTGCGCGGGCACTTCCGCCGCCAGCTCGGGTCCTCGCCCGCCGCCTACCGGGCCGCGTACCGGGCGCGCAGACCGCAGACCGAGCGGCCCGCGGAGCTCGCCGAGGCCCCGGCGGGTGCCCTGGGACACGGCGGTCCGGCTCCCGTGCCCGCCCAGGCCCGGCGTACGGCGGCCGCCGCCGCGCTCGGGCTGCCGGGCGCCTCGGCCACCGCGACCACCTCGGATACCGGCAGAACAGGCCCCGATGCGTACTCCGCCACCCGCGCGACGCTCCCCGGCCAGCGGGAACGCCCCGTAGGCTGAATCACATGAACGATCGCATGGTGTGGATCGACTGCGAGATGACCGGGCTCTCGCTGACGGATGACGCACTTATCGAGGTGGCCGCCCTGGTCACCGACTCGGAGCTGAACGTGCTCGGCGAAGGGGTGGACATCGTGATCCGCCCACCGGACGCGGCGCTGGACACGATGCCCGAGGTGGTGCGCGCCATGCACACCGCCTCGGGCCTCCTCGACGAGCTGGCGAGCGGTACGACGCTCGCGGACGCCGAGGAGCAGGTGCTCGCGTATGTACGTGAGCACGTCAAGGAACCCGGTAAGGCTCCGCTCTGCGGAAACTCGGTCGGTACCGACCGCGGCTTCCTGCTGCGGGACATGCCGACCCTGGAGGAGTTCCTGCACTACCGGATCGTCGACGTCTCCTCCATCAAGGAGCTGGCGCGGCGCTGGTACCCGCGGGCGTACTTCAACAGCCCGGAGAAGAACGGCAACCACCGGGCCCTGGCCGACATCCGCGAATCCATCGCCGAGCTGCGCTACTACCGCGAGGCGATCTTCGTCCCGCAGCCCGGCCCGGATTCGGACACGGCCCGCACCATCGCGGCCCGGCACGTGCTGCGCGCGGAGTAGCCCGTGGAGCGGGGCCCGATGTCCAGCACATCAGGGCCCCGTGAAAGGGGTGCGCGAGCACCCCTTCGGACCCTGTACACTTTTTCTCGGCCGGTCGGGAAAACGACCGGTCATGGTGGGTGTAGCTCAGCTGGTAGAGCACCTGGTTGTGGTCCAGGAAGTCGCGGGTTCAAGTCCCGTCACTCACCCTCAGAGCAGAGGCCCGGTTCCTTGGAACCGGGCCTCTGGCGTTTCACCGTGGGCACCGTGGGCTTCCCCGGTGCCCACGGTGCCGATGACCTACGAGGACGCCCGCACCACCAGCTCCGTAGGCACCACGACCTGCGTCCGCTCCAGCCGCTGCCCCTCCCCCGCGGCCGCGATCTCCGTGAGCAGCAACCGCGTCATCTCCCGCCCCATCTCCGCCACCGGCTGCCGCACACTCGTCAGCGCGGGCTCCATGTGCCGCGCGATCACCGAGTCGTCGAACCCCACCAGGGCCACGTCCTGCGGTATTCGGCGCCCCGCCTCCCGCAGCACCCGCCGCGCCCCCGCCGCCATCACATCGGACCCGGCGAAGACCGCGTCGAGGTCCGGGCTCCGTGCCAGGAGCTCCGCCATGGCCCGGCGGCCGCCCTCCTCGGTGAAGTCCGCCTCGACCACGAGGGACGGATCCACGGCGCCGGGCGCACCGGGGCCGTGCAGGAGCTCCTCGCGGTAGCCGTCGAGCCGCGCCTGTGCCGCGTACACATCGAGCGGACCGGTGATCGTGGCGATGGTGCGGCGACCCCGCTCGAGCAAGTGCCGGACCGCCGCCCTGGCCCCCTCGAAGTTGTCGGAGTCCACCGAGGTCAGCGCCTCGTCGGCGGACCGCCGGCCGCTGATCACGATCGGGATGCCCAGCTCGTCGACGAGGTCGGGCAGCGGGTCGTCCGCGTGCACGGAGACCAGGAGCACCCCGTCCACGCGCTGGGCCGCCAGATACTGCGCGAGCCGCCGCCGCTCCCGGTCGCCGTCCGCGAAGGTGAGCAGCAGCTGCACCTCCGTATCGGCGAGCACCTGCCCGACGCCCTGCACGATCTCCGAGAAGTACGGCTCCGCGAAGAAGCGCTGCTCCGGCTCGGGCACCACGAGCGCGATGGCGTCATTACGGTTCGCGGCGAGCGCACGGGCCGCCGTGTTGGGCACATAGCCGAGCTCCGCGATCGCGGCCTCCACGGCCGTCCGGGTCCGCTCACTCACCCGCGGCGAACCGTTGATCACCCGCGACACGGTGCCCCGGCCGACGCCCGCCTGCGCGGCCACCTGCTCGAGCGTGGGCCGTCCCCCACGGCGGACCCGTTCCCGCCCCTGCCCCGCTGTCATGTCTGCCTCCCCTTCGCCATACGTCGCCGAAAACTAACAGCGGCGCTCTGGAGCAACTCACGCCGTCCGGTGCCTTGACACCCACCGGGCGAGCCGGAACCCTTCAACAGAACTTATGGGAGCGCTCCCACCGTACCGGACGCCTACCTCACTCGCACGTTCCCCACCCCCACCCTTGCCGCAGGGCACACAGGAGGACGCAATGCGCATCAGGACCCGCACCCGCACACCGGTGACGACCCTCGCGGCGGCCGCCCTCGGTCTCTCCCTGCTCGCCGGCTGCGCCGGGGACCCGGCCGAGCCCGGCGGCGTAACCGGCGGTGCCGGTGAGGGAGGCAAGGGCAAGACCACGCTGACCGTCGGGGTGTTCGGGGTGTTCGGCCTCAAGGAGGCGGGGCTCTACGAGGAGTACATGAAGAAGAACCCCGACATCGTCATCAAGCAGACCTCCATCGAACGCAACGAGAACTACTACCCCCAACTCCTCACCCACCTCGGCTCCGGCAGCGGCCTCGCCGACATCCAGGCCGTCGAGGTCAACAACATCGCCGAGGTCGTTGATACCCAGGCCGACAAGCTCGTCGACCTCGGCAAGGCCCCCGGCGTCTCCAAGGACGCCTATCTGAAGTGGAAATGGCAGCAGGGCACCACCAAGGACGGCACCACGGTCGGACTCGGCACCGACGTCGGCCCCCAGGGCATCTGCTACCGCAAGGACCTCTTCAAGAAGGCCGGGCTCCCCACCGACCGGAAGGCGGTCGGCAAGCTGTGGGCCGGTGACTGGCAGAAGTACCTCGACGTCGGCAAGAAGTTCAAGGCCAAGGCCCCCAAGGACACCGCCTTCGTCGATTCGGCCTCCGGCGTGATGGCCGCCGTCACCGGCAGCTACCCGGAACGCTTCTACGACAAGAGCGGCGAGGTCATCTACAAGACCAACCCTCGCGTGAAGGAGGCCTGGGACCTCGCGGCCGAGTTCGCCTCCTCCGGCCTGACCGCCAGGCTCCAGCAGTTCCAGCCCTCCTGGGACCAGGGTTACGCCAACGCGTCCTTCGCCACCGTCTCCTGCCCCGCCTGGATGCTCGGCTACATCAAGAGCAAGGCGGGCAAGGCCGGTGCGGACCAGTGGGACGTCGCCCAGGCCCCGAAGCCCGGCAACTGGGGCGGCTCCTTCCTCGTCGTACCGAAGGCCGGAAAGCACACCGAGGAGGCGGCGAAGCTCGCGGCCTGGCTGACCGCGCCCGAACAGCAGGCCAAGCTCTTCGACCAGCAGGGCAGCTTCCCGAGCGCCTCGGCGGCGTACGACCTGCCGGAGGTCGCGGACTCCAAGAGCGCGTACTTCGGTGACGCTCCCATCGGCAAGATCTTCGCCAAGGCGGCCGAGGGGGCGCCGGTGCAGATCCTCGGCCCGAAGGACCTGATCATCGCCCAGAACCTCGCGGACGTCGGCATGCTCCAGGTCGACCAGAAGGGCAAGTCCTCCGAGGAGGGCTGGAAGGCCGCCGTGAAGGCGATCGACAACGCTCTGGACCAGTGACCCCATGACGAGCGAATACCAGGCGGCCGCGCCCACCCGGGGCGACGAGGGGGCGGCCGCCCCGCCCGTGACGACAGCCGGAGCCCTGGCCGGTGACGAGGCACGCGCGCGTGCCCGCGACCGGGACGCGGCCGAGCGGGCCCGGGAACGGCGCTCCAGGCGCTATCGGCGCGATGTGCGGTGGAGCCCGTACGCGTTCGTGGCGCCGTTCTTCCTCTTCTTCGCCGCCTTCGGGCTCTTCCCGCTGCTCTATACGGGCTGGGCCGCCTTGCACCGGGTCGAGCTGACCGACCCCACGTCGATGGAGTGGGCGGGCCTGCACAACTTCTCCCGCCTCCTGAGCGACGAATTCTTCTGGAACGCGCTGCGGAACACGGTCACCATCGGGCTCCTGTCCACCGTCCCGCAGCTTCTGATGGCCCTCGGCATCGCCCATCTGCTCAACTACCGGCTGCGTGCCTCCACGTTCTTCCGGGTCGTGGCGCTGACGCCGTACGCCACCTCGGTGGCCGCCGCGACGCTGGTCTTCGTGCTGCTCTTCGGCCGCGACTACGGCATGATCAACTGGGCGCTCGGTCTGGTCGGGTTCGACGGGGTCGACTGGCGGAACGGCCACTGGACCTCGCAGATCGCGGTCTCCACGATCGTCATCTGGCGCTGGACCGGCTACAACGCGCTGATCTATCTGGCCGCGATGCAGTCCATCCCGGACGACCTGTACGAGTCGGCGGCCCTGGACGGCGCCTCGCGCTGGCGGCAGTTCCTGCATGTCACCCTCCCTTCGTTGCGCCCCACGATCCTGTTCACCTGTGTGGTCTCGACGATCGGCGCGATCCAACTCTTCGGTGAGCCCTTGTTGTTCAGCGGCAGCGGGTCCCCCACCGGTGGCCCGGAGCACCAGTTCCAGACCCTCGGCCTGTACCTCTACGAACAGGGCTGGACCAATCTGCACCTGGGCCGCGCCTCGGCCATCGCCTGGGCGATGTTCCTGATCCTGCTGCTCATCGGCGCGGTCAACTTGCTGATCGCCCGTCGGCTGCGCAAGAGCGAGGGGGCCTCATGAAGCTCGGCGTCTCAAAGCCCGGCGCGGGACGGCAGTTGCACGCCGGTCGCTGGACCTACGCGGTCCTGATCGTGCTCACCGTGCTGTCCCTGTTCCCGCTGGTGTGGACGGCGATCGCCGCCTCACGGAACAACACCAGACTCGCCCAGACTCCCCCTCCCTTCTGGTTCGGCGGCAATCTCTTCCGGAATCTCCAGATCGCCTGGACCGACGCCAATATGGGCACGGCCCTGCTCAATACCGTGGTCGTCGCCGGTTCGATCGCGCTCGGCACCGTGCTGTTCTCCACGCTCGCCGGTTTCGCCTTCGCCAAGCTGCGCTTCCGCTTCAAGAACCTCCTGCTGCTCCTCGTGATCGGCACGATGATGGTGCCGCCCCAACTCAGCGTCGTACCGCTCTACATGCTGGTGGCCGAGCTCAACTGGACCGACCAGCTACAGGCCGTCATCCTGCCCACCCTGGTGAGCGCCTTCGGTGTGTTCTTCATGCGCCAGTACCTGCTCCAGGCGCTGCCCAGCGAGGTGATCGAGGCGGCCCGGGTGGACGGGGCCAGCAGCCTGCGCGTCGTCTGGCACGTGGTCTTCCCGGCCGCGCGCCCGGCGATGGCCGTACTCGGCATGCTCACCTTCGTCCAGGCCTGGAACGACTTCTTCTGGCCGATCATCGCCCTGACGCAGAACGGCAGTCCGACCGTGCAGGTCGCGCTGACCGGGCTCGGTCAGGGCTTTATCCCGGACCAGTCGGTGATCATGGCGGGCGCGCTGCTCGGCACGCTTCCCCTCCTTCTCGCGTTCGTCGTGTTCGGTAAGCAGATCGTGGGCGGGATCATGCAGGGGGCGGTGAAGGGGTAGGCGGTGTCGTTTCCCCGGTCCCGTCCCTTCCCGACGGTGTCGATGTGCGGCTGACGTCGTGGGTGGGGGCCGCGGGTGGGGGGCCGCGGGTGGGGGGCCGCGGGTGGGGGCCTTGCCCCCGAACCCCCGCTTATCTCGCTGAACGCGCTCGTCCGTAAACGCCGGACAGGCTCTTCTTGCCCAGACAACTCTCCTTTCTCCTCTCGACTTTGGGAGCGCTCCCGTGGTTTCTGCCGTTCAACAGCCCTTTCCGCCCGGTTTTCTCTGGGGCGCCGCCACCGCCGCGTATCAGATCGAGGGGGCCGTCCGTGAGGGTGGTCGTACGCCGTCGATCTGGGACACCTTCAGCCATACGCCGGGCAAGGTGCTCGCGGGCGACACCGGCGATATCGCCTGCGATCACTTTCACCGCCGGGCGGACGATGTGCGCCTGATCGGCGAGCTCGGTCTGGGGGCGTACCGCTTCTCGGTGTCCTGGCCCCGGGTGCAGCCCACCGGGCGCGGCCCCGCCGTCCAGCGCGGTCTGGACTTCTACCGGGCGCTCGTCGATGACCTGCTCGACCGCTCCATCCGCCCGCTGCTGACCCTCTACCACTGGGATCTGCCCCAGGAGTTGGAGGACGCGGGCGGCTGGCCCGAGCGGGATACGGCGTATCGCTTCGCGGAGTACGCGGGGCTCGTCGCGGAGGCGCTCGGCGACCGGGTGGAGCTGTGGACGACCCTCAACGAGCCGTGGTGCAGCGCCTTTCTCGGCTACGGCTCAGGGGTGCACGCCCCGGGCCGCACCGATCACCGGGACGCGCTGCGCGCGGCCCACCACCTCAACCTCGCGCATGGCCTGGGCGCCCAGGCTCTGCGCAACGCCCTGCCGCCGCGCGCCGGGATCGGCATCAGCCTCAACCCGAACGCGGTGCGACCGCTGACCGATGTGCCGGCCGACCGCGACGCTCAGCGGCGTATCGACGCGCTCGCGAACCGGATCTTCTCCGGGCCGTTGCTCGCGGGCGCGTACCCCGAGGACCTGCTCGCGGACACCGCGGATATCACCGACTGGTCCTTCGTACGCCCCCAAGACCTGAATGTCATCAAGCACCCCCTCGACTTCCTCGGCATCAACTACTACACACCGTCCGTTGTATCAGCGGCCACTGACAACGCAGCCACTGCCGCCAACGTCCGGCGCCTGGACGGCCACAACCCGGGTCCGCACTCTCCCTGGCCGGGTGCGGACGGGGTCGCCTTCCACCGCGCGCCGGGTGAACTCACCGCGATGGACTGGCCGGTGGATCCGACCGGCCTGCGCGACCTTCTCCTGAAATACGCTTCGGAAGCTCCAGAAGTTCCCATCTTCGTCACGGAAAATGGCGCGGCCTACGACGACAAGCCCGGCACCGACGGCAGCGTCCACGACCCGGACCGCATCCGCTATCTGCACGCCCACCTCACCGCCCTGCGCGAGGCCATCGCCGCCGGGGCGGACGTGCGCGGGTATTTCCTCTGGTCGCTGCTCGACAATTTCGAGTGGGCGTACGGCTACAGCAAGCGGTTCGGCGCCGTGTACGTGGACTACGAGACGCAGGCGCGGATCCCGAAGTCGAGCGCGCAGTGGTACGCCCGGGTGGCGGCGACGGGCGAACTGCCGGAACCGCCCGCGCTCTAGGCCCTGCTGGACGCAGGCGCACAGGGGCGTGCCCCGACCGGGTGGGGGGAAGCCGGTCGGGGCACGCGGTGTGGGGGTGTGGGTGGTGTGTGTGGGGGGGGAGGGAATCAGCGGTTACTTGTAGGCGCCCAGCGCCTTGGTGAAGGCCAGCGGCTCCTGGTCGATGGAGGAGCAGGTCGGCGAGACCTCGGTCGAGCCGCCCTCGCACGCCTTGTCCCGGGTCGAGGACCACATGGAGAGCCAGCCGAGCCCCTTCTTCTCGGCGAACTCCACCAGCTCCTTGGCGTCGTCGAGCTTGAAGATCTCGGTGGTCACGTCGTTGACGCCGATCATCGGCGTGACGGCGACGGTCTGCCAGGCCTCCTTGTCGCTGAGGCCGAGGGCGTCCTTGATCTGGCCCTGTGTCGCGGTCGCGGCGTCGATGGCGTACTTGCCCATGTCGCCGCTGTAGGAGGGCCCGTAGTCCATGGCCATGATGTTGACGGCGTCGACCTTCACGCCGTTCTTCTTGGCGTCCTCGAGGAGGGCGACGCCCGGCTGGGTCAGGCCCTCGGGCATCACCGGCAGCGTGTAGGAGACGTCCAGGTCCGGGTGGTCCTTCTGGAGCTTGGCTATGGCCTGGGCGCGGCGGGTGTTGGCCTCGGTGTCCGGCAGGGCCGCGCCCTCGATGTCGAAGTCGACCTTGGTGAGCTTGTACTGGTCGACGACCTTGCCGTACGCCTTGGCGAGTTCGTCCGCGGACGAGCAGTTGAGGGCGAGCTCGGACCCGGCCGCGCCGCCGAAGGAGACGCGGACGTCGCCGCCCTTGGCCCGCAGGTCGTCGATCTGGGCGGCGACCTTGTTGTCCTCCAGGCCGGTCGTGCCGCCCCAGAGCGGGGTGCAGGAGCCGTTGCCCGCGGTGATGAAGGCGAGGTTGAACTCCTTGACGCCGGTCTTCTCGGCGGTGTCGACCAGGTCGTACGCCGGGGCGAGCGAGGTGTCCACATAAGGAGCGAAGCGGTTGGCCTCGGCCGTGGCGGCCGTACTGGTGGCGCCGTCGCCCTGCTCCGTCTTCGTGGCCATCGCGGAGCCGGAGAAGGTGAAGGCGGCGCCGCCGACGGCGGCCGCGGCGATCACCGCGCCGATCGCCTTCGTCCTGCCGCTGATCCTGCGCCGGTGCGTGCTCATGGCGTGCCTGCCTCTGCTGTACGGGGGTGGGGGGTGCGCCTGCACGCTAGCGATCCGGAATCGGACAATCAGCAAGATCCGGACGGGGGTTGGGCATCTTAGGGTGCGCTTAAGGAAGCCATCGGGGGCGATTAAAGGTGGGGCCGGGCGCGGGGCGAGAGGACCCACCTCGGCGGTTGCGAGGGCCGTCCAAAGCACCTGTGAGCGGGCTGCTTCAGGTGGCTGAGGGCCGGGGCCCTTCAGGCCGACTGTGCCTGAGGACCGCGCCCTTCAGGCCGACGTCGAGGCCGTGGCCTTGCCGCGGCGCCGTGCCGCCGCCCCTCGGTGCCGTCGCCGTCCGGAGACAGGCCGCCGCCCGTCCAGTTGGATCCAGATGCGGATTTCGGCGCCGCCGAGTACCGAGTTGCCGACCCGTACGTCACCGCCGGTCGACTCGGCGAGCTGCCGCACGATGTCCAGGCCGAGCCCGGTCGAGCCGACGGAGTACGCGTCACCGCCCCGGGCTCCGCCCCCGCCGCTGCGGCCCCGGGCCAGGGCTGCCTCCGGGTCGAGGATGCCGGGTCCCGCGTCCGAGACGAGCACGATCACGGCGTCCTCGCCGCTGTGCACGTCCACCGCGAAGGCGGTGCCCTCCGGGGTGTGCCGGAACACGTTGCCGAGCAGCGCGTCCAGGGCGGCCACCAGGTCGGCCCGGGCCACCGGGACGTGCACCGGGGCGTCGACCCCGGCGACCCGCACCTTGCGCGCCTCGTCCTCCGCGAGCGCCGACCAGAACGCCATCCGCTCGCGGATCACCTCGGCCGCGTCGCAGCCGGGGCCCGAACCGCCCGCGGCCGTGGTGGGCTTGGCCTCACGGGCGGTACGGATGATGGCGTCGACCTCGGACTCCAGCTGCTCGACGGCGGCCCGCGTCTGGTCGGCGGCGGGGCCCTCTCCGAGGGAGGCTGCGTTCAGCCGCAGCACCGTAAGGGGGGTGCGCAGGCGGTGCGAGAGGTCGGCGGCCAGCTCCCGCTCGTTGGCCAGAAGTTGGACGACCTGGTCGGCCATGGAGTTGAAGGCGACGGCCGCCTGCTTGAGCTCGGCGGGCCCGTCCTCCGGGACGCGCGCGCTGAGCTTGCCCTCGCCCAGGTCGTGGGCGGCGCCCGCGAGTTGCCTGGCCGGCTGGACCAGACGTACGCCGAGCCGGTCCGCGACCGCCACGGAGCCGATGATCAGCGCGACCCCGACCCCGGCGAGCACCAGCCAGGCCGTGGTCACGCCATTGCTGAGCGCCGCCTCGGGCACGAAGACCTCGACGATGGCGACCTCGCCCGAGCCGAGCGCGGTGGGCTGGAGCAGTGCCATGCCGCCCGGGGCGTCCGCGATCCGGGGGCTGGCGATCCGGCGGGTGCGGTCCACGACCGCGTCGGCGGCCCGGCCCCGCCCGATCTCCAGGGCGGGCTGCCCCTCGGCGGCGGGTATGTGCACGGCCATCCGGCCGTCCGCGCCCGCCTGGGTGGAGGCGACGGCGCGGGTCAACTGGTCGCGGTCGGTGGTGATGGAGAGGGTGGGTCCGATGGCGGCGGCCTGCCGCTCGGCGTTCGAGTAGGCGCGGTCGGCGGCCATCTCGCGGATGACCAGGCCCAGTGGGATCGCGAACGCGACCACGACCATCACGGTGACGGCCAGGCACACCTTGACCAGGGCCCATCTCATTGGGGTGGCTCCAGCTTCACGCCCACGCCCCGCAGGGTGTGCAGATAGCGCGGGTTCGCCGCCGTCTCGCCCAACTTCCGGCGGAGCCAGGACAGATGTACGTCGATGGTCTGGTCGTCCCCGTACGACTGCTGCCACACCTCGGCGAGCAGCTCCTTGCGCGGTACGACGACGCCGGGCCGCCCGGCGAGGAAGGCGAGCAGGTCGAACTCGCGCCGGGTGAGGTCGAGCGAGGTGCCGTCGAGTTCCGCCTGGCGGCGCAGCGGGTCGATGGAGAGCCCGCCGACCCGGAGCACCCGCGAGACCGGCGCCTCGCCTGCCGCGGCGGCGCCGGAGCGGCGGAGCACGGCGGCCATCCGGGCGGAAAGATGCTCTACGGAGAAGGGCTTGGTGAGGTAGTCGTCGGCGCCGTCGTTGAGCAGCCGGACGATCTCGGCCTCGTCGTCGCGTGCGGTCGCGATGATGACCGGGACGTCGGTGATCCCGCGCAGCATCTTCAGGGCCTCGGCACCGTCCAGGTCCGGCAGACCGAGGTCCAGGATCACCACGTCGAAGCGGATATGGGCGACCTCGCGCAGCGCCTCCAGGGCGGTGCCGACGCTCCGTACGGTGTGGGACGCCTCGGTCAGATGCCGGATGAGGGCCGAGCGTACGAACTGGTCGTCCTCGACCACGAGCACACTTGCCATGGGCGGCACCGTACGCCATACGACTGACACCGGGCGCGTGACGCCGGTCTCGTGACACGGGTCTCGTGAAACGAGTCTCAGTGCCGGAGTTGACCCCTGGCCCCCCCAGGCTCCCCCCGGGGACACGGCTGGGGCGCATGGGGCAGTATGGGCCGGCGATGCAACGAGGACTGGTACACGGCGCGGCGTGGACGCTCGCCACCGGAGCGGCGGTCACGCTGTCCTGGTGGGGCGTCCATACGGTGATGTCGGGCACGGCGTACGACCGTCCGCGCGCCCTGCCCATCGCCGGCGCCTCGGACCACGGCGCGCAGGAGGCCAGGCCCCAGTCGTCGTCCACGCACCGCCCCCGGGAGACCCCGGAGCCCGGCACGTCCGACGGGAACGGCGAGGGCGGCGAAGGCGGCAAGGACGGCTCGAGCGGACGGCCCTCGAGCAGCGCTCCGGACCGGACCCCCAAGCCGTCCGGGAAGCCGGGTGGTGACGGCGGGGGCGGGGGCAGCGCGCGTCCGTCAGGGAACGTGAAGAGCTACAACGTCTCCGGCGGCCGGGTGGCTTTCGAGATCGGCTCTGACTCGGCCGAGCTGGTGTCGGCGACGCCCAACTCGGGTTGGCAGATGCAGGTGTGGAAGCAGCCGACGTGGATCCGGGTGACCTTCACACAGGGCGACCGGGAGGTCTCGGTGTTCTGCACGTGGCACGATCACGAGCCGATGGTGGAGATCGACGACCGGAAGTGACCTCCGTCGCCGCGCCCGCTCTCTATGTGGCGCCGGTTCTGTGTTTTCCGCCTCTCTGACGAGCGTCGGTTTCCGTCGCCCTAAGTGCCTGCTTTCCGGCTAGCGGAATGCGCCAGGAGGCGGAGCCGGTGACGCGGCGGCACCGGCGTCGGTGACCGGGGCGGCGCCCCCGGCGAAGTCCGCGAGCGCCCTGCCGTGCTCGACCCGGCCGGGGTGCGGGTCGCCCGCCGTGCGCCGGGTCAGCTCGGCGATCGGGAGTGGGGCGTCCGACGCGGCGAGGATCGCGTTGCCGAACCGTTTGCCACGCAGTACGGCCGGGTCGGCGGCGAGCGCGAGTTCGGGGAAGACCTTGGCGGCGGTGGCGATCTGGCCGCGCAGGAAGGCGAGGGGCGGCCCGTCGGCCAGATTGGCGGCGTAGCTGCCGCCGCCGCGCAGCACCCGGCGTACCTCGTAGAGGAACTCCGTACTGGTCAGATGGGCGGGCGTGCGGGCGCCGCTGAAGACATCGGCGACGACCAGGTCGGCCCAGTCGTCGGGGATCTTCGCGAGGCACGCGCGGGCGTCGCCGGTCCGCACCCGCACCCGCGCGGAGGCGTCCAACGGGAGCTCTCGGCGGACCAGTTGGACGAGGGCCGCGTCCCGTTCGATGACCTGCTGGGTGGAGCGCGGCCGGGTGGCGGCGACATAGCGGGCCAGCGTGAAAGCGCCGCCGCCCAGGTGCACGGCGCGCAGCGGGCGGCCGGGCGGTGCGGTGAGGTCGACGAGGTGGCCGAGCCTGCGCTGGTAGGAGAAGTCGAGGTGGGTGGGGTCGTCGAGATCGACGTGCGACTGCGGGGCGCCGTCCACGAGCAGGGTCCACGCGCGCGTGCGGTCGGGGTCGGGCACGAGCTCCGCGAGCCCGCCGTCCACCTGTTCCTCGACGGCCGCCACGGCGCGCCTCTTCCTGGCCATCTGCCCATTATCGGGCCATGGCGGTCCTGCTCGTTACGGGGCCGTACGGTCGCCCGTGCCGGAGGTCACCGGCACCTGTCGGCCGCCTCGATGATGCGGGCCGCTTCGCCGAGCGCGGCGCGCAGCACGACCGGGTCGGTCACGGGGCCGGTGTCGGCGGGCGGCAGCAGCCAGCCTGTCCCGGCGACCGGCGGGGCGCTGTCCGCGGTCGGACCGTCGGCGGCCGTGCCGGTCCCGTCGGCGCGCAGGCCGCGCCCGAACGTCTGGGCGCAGGCGCTGCCCGGCAGATCCCAGGCGTCGGCCGTGCCGGGGGGCACAAGGAAGCCGAGGGTGTCGCAGGTGGTGTCGTGCAGGACGGGCCCGACGGCCGGAACCGACCCGCGCCGCAGGATGTCGACGGCCTCCAGGCCCTGCCGGGCCGGGACGGTGACCAGGTCGCAGCCCTCGCTCCCGTCCTCCTCGGGGCGGCCCGGCGCTCCGTGCGGGGCCGTGCCGTCGAAGCCGGCCGAGTGGTCCTGGGTCGGCCGGTGCCGGGCGGTGGACAGTGACGGCTGCGCCGACCGCAACGGCTCCGTGATCAGGCAGTCGCTGTTCTCCATGCCGACCTCCAACAAGGGAACCCCTCCTCGGTCCGAGAAGAGAAGAAACGGTCTAGCTCCTTCCCCGCATGGTTCAACGGCGTTCGGCGTCAACGGCTACGGCGGCAGACCGCCGCAAAGGATGGCAGTTCATGGCAGAAGACGCGTGAGATATCCGGTTTGTAGCCAAACCCCGCGAACCCGCCTCGGTACAGCCGGTACGTTCGTGCCCCGTCGAGCCCGGGCAGCACGCCGGGCCCGGCGGCACACTCCGGCACGAACCGCACGAGAGGGTGTGGCCGATGACGTCGTCACCGAAGGCATCGTCAGCGGGGGCCCCACGGCCGAATCTCGCCTTCCGCCAGCTGCGCGGGCAGCTGTCACCGGGCGAGTTCGCGGCCGCCGTACGCAGGGCCGCGCGCGAGATCGGCGAGCGGGTCTCGTGCGACGCGCGCTACATCGGGCGGGTGGAGGCGGGCGAGATCCGCTGCCCCAACTACGCCTACGAGCGGGTGTTCCTGCACCTGTTCCCCGGCCGCACCCTGACGGACCTGGGCTTCGCACCGCGCGAGACGGTACGCGGCCGGGGGGCGCGCAACTCCATGGGCGCGCCCCTTGCGTACACCACGCCACCCGCCGCGCCCCCGGGCACCGTGCCGGACCTCCGTACACCGAACGCTGAGCAGATCCAGAACGACGAGGAGAGCGACGTGCTGCGTCGCGCATTCATGACCGGCGGCACGGCCGCCGTGGCGGCCGCTTCCCTGGGCCTGACCGGACCTCTGGGCAACCGGACCGCGGCCGCCGCCACGCCCCGCAGAGTCGGCGGCACCGAGGCCTCCGCCGTCGAGGAGGCGGTGCGCAGAATCCGGCTGCTCGACGACCGGCACGGCGCCGAGGGCCTCTATCAGCGGGCCGCGGCCCCACTCCGTACCGCCTACGCGCTGCTCGACGCGGGCGCGAGCCGCCCGGCGCAGCAGGCGACGGCCGACCGACTGTACGCGAGTGCGGGCGAACTGTCCATTTCCGTAGGCTGGTTGGCCCATGACTCGGGCCGCTTCGACGACGCCCGCTCGCACTACGCGGAGGCGCTCGCGACGGCCCGGATGGCGGGCGACGCGGCCCTTGAGGCGCATGCTTTCTGCAATATGTCCTTCCTGGCCAGGGACGCGGGCCGGTACCGCGAGGCGGTCCGTGCCGCGCAGGCCGCCCAGCGGTCCGCGCAGCACGACGGCTCGGCGCGGCTGCTCTCGCTGCTCGCGCTGCGTGAAGCCGGGGCCCTGGCGGGGCTCGGCGACCGCGCGGGCTGCGAGCAGGCGCTGAGCCGCGCGCAGACCCTGTTCGACCGGGGCCCGGCCGACGCGGACCCGGAGTGGATGACCTTCTACGGCGAGGCCGAGCTCGCGGCCCTTGAAGCGCAGTGCTGGTCGACGCTGGGCGACTGGCCGCGCGCGGCCCGGCACGCCCGGCGCGCGGCCGGTATCGCGGCGGACCGGACGCCCCACTTCACCCGGAACACCGCGCTGTACACCGCGGAGCTCGCGGACGACCTCGCCCGGTCGGGGCGGCCCGACGAGGCGGCCGCCGCGGCGCACCAGGTGCTCGACCTGCTCGACGAGGTCCAGTCGTCCCGGGTCCGGTCGATACTGGCCAACACGGAGCGGGTGCTGCGGCCGCACCGGCGCGCCCATGGGGTGGGCGACTTTCTTGAGCGGCATACGGTGCTGGCCCATACGGCCTGAGGGCCGAGGTCTCAGGCCGTACGGCCTGAGGGCCTGATCACGGCCCCGGCCGTACTTCTGTAGTTGCCGCGTTCCGCGGCTCCTGTACTCCTGTAGCTGCCGCGTCAGCCCGCCAGGTGGCCCACGTCGTTCCAGGACTCGATGGCCGGTTCGCCGTATGCCCAGCCGAGGATCGAGAGCGACGTCGGGTTGAGGCGGATGTGGGCCGCGAAGTCCAGGGGGAGGCCGAGCCAGCGGGCGCCGATGGAGCGCAGGATGTGGCCGTGCGCGAAGATCAGCACGTCGCGGTCGGCCGAGCGCGCCCAGGCGACCACCTCGTCCGCGCGCGCCGTCAGGTCGGCGAACGACTCGCCCTCAGGCACACCGTCGCGCCAGATGAGCCAGCCGGGGCGTATCGCGTGGATCTCGGCCGGGGTCATGCCCTCGTACGCGCCGTAGTCCCACTCCATGAGCGCGTCCCACTCCGTGGCGCGGTCGCCGAAACCGGCCAGGTCGCAGGTCTCACGCGCGCGTACCAGCGGGCTCGTACGCACCTCGACGTCGGGCAGGCCGTTCATGGGCGCCCGCTGCAGCCGCTCGCCGAGCAGCTTGGCGCCGCGCCGGCCCTCCTCCAGGAGCGGGATGTCCGTCCTGCCGGTGTGCTTCCCGGCCAGTGACCACTCGGTCTGTCCGTGGCGGGCCAGCAGGATGCGCGGTGCCATGGGGCTCTCTCCCTGAAGTCGGTACGGCTGATCCGTCGCGCGCGGAGGCGGTGCCGGGTCGCGTGCAGGCCCCATACGGATATGTCGGGACAGCTTGTGGATCGTTCCCCACCATCATCGCCCACCGCTCTCACGGCCCTCGAACGCCCCCTCCCCGACCCCCCTCCCCGACCCCCCTCCCCGACCCCTCTCCCCGGCCCCTCCACCCGGCCGCCCGGGCCTGCTGTGGCCCGTGTCCCCCGGTTGTCAGTGGTGGATGCGAGACTTCGGCAGGTGAGCGAATTCCCGATCAGCGCGGGACCACCGACGGTCCCACTAACGCGCACGGAACAGCCGGTGCGGCCGGTGCCGACGACACCGCTGGGGAATGGGGTCTCCCCTGCTCGAGCGGAGCCGAGAGCCTGGGGAAGGCTCGCCGAGCTGCGCGGCCCGGCGGTCCCGCCGAAGGCCCTCGACGCCCGCGCCCTGGCCGCGCTCGCCGCCAACCCCGGCTGCCGCCGCCGCGCGCTGCTCGACGGCGCGGGTGTGGACAAGACGGCGCTCGCGCGAGCGCTCGGCGCCCCGGCCGCGTTCGGGCAGTCCCAGTTCGCCATGATCCGGGGCAACGCCTTCGAGGCGCGCGTGAAGGCGGACGGCGGCGCCGAGTTGCTGCGCCTCGCACACCAGGCGTTCGGCGGTCCGGAGCCCGGTGGCGCGGAGCCCGGTAGCGCGGAGCCTGATGGCGCGGCGGAGGTGCACACACCCGACCTCACCGCCGCGGGCCCTCAGGGGCGGGCCGCGCGCACGGCGCTCGCCCTGCGTGAGGCGGCCGCCACGCGCGCGTGGACGCTGCTCGACCACCCGATGCTCGCCCTCGACGTCGCGGGGTCCCCGGCGTATCTGGAACCGGACGCGGTGGTGGTGGACCCGGAGGGCCGCTGGACGGTCGTCGAGATCAAGTCCTTCCCGATGATCGACGGTTCGGCCGATGCCGCGAAAGTGGGCGCGGCCGTCCGCCAGGCCGCGGTGTACGTCCTGGCCCTGGAGCAGGTCGCCCGGCATCTCGACCCGGCTCCTCCGGTACGGGACCGGGTGCTCCTGGTATGCCCCAAGGACTTCTCCAACCTGCCGACCGCATCGGCGGTGGACGTACGCAAGCAACTCTCCGTCACCCGCCGCCAGTTGGGCCGCCTCACCCGGATCGAGGAGATCGCCGCCACGCTGCCCGAGGGCGCCACGTTCGACGTCGAGCGCCCCGCCGAGGAGCTCACGGCCGCGGTCGAGTCGGTCCCCGCCGCGTATGCCCCGGAGTGCCTGTCCACCTGCGAACTCGCCTTCCACTGCCGGGATCGCGCGCGGGCGAGCGGTGAGGTGGCCGCGCTCGGCCGCGCCGCGCGCGGGGAGTTGGGCGGGCTCACGACGGTGGCCGGAGTGCTGGCGTCCGCCCGGGGCGAGGACGGTGACCCGGACGACCCGGCGGTGGTGGCGCTGCGGCGTGCGGCGGTGCTGCGTGCGGAAGCGCTTGGGGGTGCCTCTTGCTAGCCCCAGTCCCACCCCTTCCCGAAACTGGGGGCCTGCGGCCCCCAGACCCCCGCCCATGTCTCGCTGAACGCGCTCGTCCTCAAACGCCGGACGGGCTGAATTGGTCGGAGGCGCCATGTCCCTGATGGCCACCCTCGCCCGCCTCGAAGCCGTGGCCGCCGGGCGGGCGCAGCCGCTGGCCACCGTGCGCCACCGGCACCTGGCCGAGCGGCCGCTGGTGCTCGTGCCGCTCACGACGGCCGGTGAGACCGGTGCCCCGCTCGGTGCCCTGGTCGGCACCGACCGCGAGCGGCCCCGGCTGCTCGTGGTGCCGCAGCCGCGCGACCGCGATCTGCGGTTCGCGTTCCTCTCCGACCTCGCCGAGTCGGTCCTGCCGTACGTCGAGTCGTACGCCGCCGAGACCGAGCCCGCCGAGCGCAACGAGACCGACCCGGAGACCGGCAAGCGGGTCAAGGTCGAGGTCGAACTGTGCGCGGACGCCCCGCAGTTGATCGTGCCGAGTCGCGCGGGGCTCGACCTCGTCCGCCTCCTTGGCCGTTCGATGCGCTTCCGCCGCACGGCCGAGCAGGACCCGGACACGCCCTACCCGGCGCCGCCGCGCGTGCCGCTGCTCGGGCGCTGGCTGACCCACTTCGGGGAGCGCGCCCGGGTGCCGGGGTCCGCGCTGCTGCTCGCCATGACGGAGCTGCTCGGGCGGCACTGGGCGACGGGTCAGTCGAGCCTGGAGGACCAGCACTTGGGTGCGCTGCTCGCCTGGATCGACCCGCCGGACGGTACGACGGGCGCGGCCGCGGCGCACCGCGCGGAACTGGCCCGGGACGAGCGGGGCCAGCTGCTCTGCCCTCCCGCGGGCCCGGCCACGGACCCGGCGTTCGACAACGCGCTGCTCGCCCCGGCGATCGAACGCTACGACCACGCGCGCGTGGCGGTCGCGGCCGCGCAGGACGGCGCCGCCGCCGAGGCGCTGGGATCAAAAGGTGCCGCGCGCAGCGCGTCGGGCAGGGCGGTGGCGGGAGACGGGCGGGACGAACTGACCGCCGCCGAGCGGGAGATCCGCGCCCTGGTCGAGCGCGTGACCCGGCCCACCTGGGACGCCGTGTGGCACGGCCTCGACCTGCTGCGGACGCTCCCGGAAGCGCCCCGGGCCACCGACCGCTGGACCCGGGACCGCTGGTCGTACACCGGGCACCGGGACCGTGTCCTGGCGGGCGAGCCGCCGCAGCCCCGCCACGACGACGCGGTCACCGCGGCCAACAAGCTGGCCACGCGCGAGACCGCGCAGGCCCGCCTGGAAGCACAGGAAGCCCTCGACGACCCGCTGGTCCTTGCCGGGCGCCGGCTCACCGGCGAGGCGTTCGCGGGCGAGGTCACGGATGTGGTGATGGCGTACAGCGAGAGCAAGCGCCCGAGCCCCCGCCCTCTGGTGACCGTGCGCACCACGGACCGGCCACACCTGGGCGAGCGTACGAAGGTCTACCGCTCCCTCGACGGAAAGCCGCAGGCAGCCGAGTTCGTGGGCTACGCCGGGACCGACACCGAAGCCGCCCCGGACACCCGGCCCGCCTCCGACGGCGATGACGGCGACGGCAACGGCAACGGCAACGGCGACGACGGCAAGGCCACCCTCGTCCTACGTCTCCTCGACAAGATGGGCCGCGGCAAGGAACCCGCCGAGGGTTCGGTCCCCGAGGCGGGCGACACGGTCGCGTGGACCCTCTTCGAGCACGAGCCCCGGGGCGGGCCCGGACTGCCCGACCCGGAGGACACCCCGTGGACCCACGGCGGCCCGCCCGGCGAGGCCACCGCGCCCGCACCCGACCCGGTGACCGAGGAGGACCTGCTGTGACCGCCGCCCTCGACCCCAAGACCGGGCACAACTCCGCTGCACAAGCTGCACAAATGGAGCCCACCCCGAGCCCTTCGGACGCGGCCGCCCGCGCCACCGCCGGGATCCTGCACGACACGCTGCACGGCACCGCCCGTGGCGTCGTCGTGGACTCGCCGCCCGGCGCCGGGAAGTCCACGCTCGTGGTCACCGCGGCACTCGAACTGGCCGCCGCGGGCCGCCCGTTGATGATCGTGGCGCAGACCAACGCCCAGGTCGACGACCTGGTCCTGCGGCTTGCCGGGAAGAATCCCGAGCTGCCCGTCGGCCGCCTGCACAGCAGCGATCCGGACCCGTACGACCCGGCCCTGGACGAGCTGGAGAACGTACGCAAGTCGGCGAAGGCCGCCGAGCTCGCCGGGCTCGACGTGGTGATCTCGACGGCCGCGAAGTGGGCGCATGTGAAGGGCGTGGAGCCCTGGCGGCACGCGATCGTCGACGAGGCGTACCAGATGCGCTCGGACGCGCTGCTCGCCGTGGCGGGCCTGTTCGAGCGGGCGTTGTTCGTGGGGGATCCCGGCCAGCTCGACCCGTTCGCGATCGTCGGCAGCGAGCAGTGGGCGGGCCTGTCGTACGACCCGTCGGCGAGCGCGGTCAGCACGCTCCTCGCGCACAACCCGGAGCTGCCGCAGCACCGCCTGCCGGTCTCCTGGCGGCTCCCGGCCTCGGCCGCGCCGCTGGTGAGCGAGGCGTTCTACCCGTATACGCCGTTCCGCAGCGGCACCGGCCAGGGTGACCGGAGCCTGTCGTTCGAGGTCGCGTCGGACGGCAGGCCCGCGGACCGGGTGATCGACGAGGCGGCCGCCTCGGGCTGGGGCCTGCTCGAACTGCCCGCGCGCCACACCCCGCGCACGGACCCGGAGGCGGTCCGGGCGGTGGCCCAGGTGGTCCGCCGCCTCTTGGACCGCGGCGGCGCCACGACGGACGAGCGCTCCGACGGGACGACGCCCCGGACGCCGCTCACCGCCGACCGGATCGCCGTCGGGACGGCCCACCGCGACCAGGCCGCCGCGGTCCGCGCCGGGCTCGCCGAGCTCAGCGTGACCGAGGTGACGGTGGACACGGCGAACCGGCTCCAGGGGCGCGAGTACGACGTCACGGTGGTCCTGCACCCGCTGTCCGGCCGCCCGGACGCGACGGCGTTCCATCTGGAGACGGGTCGTCTGTGCGTCCTTGCCTCCCGGCACCGGCACGCCTGCATCGTGGTCGGCCGTGCCGGGATCCCCGAGCTCCTGGACGCGTATCCGTCGACGGAGCCGGTGCAGCTGGGCGTCACGCTGAAGTTCCCGGACGGCTGGGAGGCCAACCAGGCGGTCCTGGCCCATCTCGAACGCCACAGAGTCAGCTGCCCTGAGAGCTGCCCCTGAGAGCGGCCGCCCGTCAGACCGAGGGCCCGAAGACTTGTGCCCCTCCGGGGGAAGGAATGCGGGGTTGCGGGGCGGCGGAGAATGGAGGAGCCGGGGAGTGCCGGGAACCGCGCGGTACGGAGAGGGTTCGACGCGGTACGGAGAGCGATTGAGAGGGATAAGGATGGCGGAGTCCGACCGGAGCAAGCCACGACTACGGCCCGCACCGCTGCTGTTCGAGCCGGTGGAGGCGACCGCCGACCCGGAGCATTTCTTCGACCTGGAGTCCATCGAGGACCCACGGGAACTGCTGGCGCGCGCGACCGAGCTCACGCACGCCTTCCGGGCCGCGACCGACCGCGCGATCGAGTTCCAGGCGATCGCCGCGGCGCAGCTCGCCGACCCCAAGCGGTTCGACCGGCTGACGCCTGCGGCGATCGCGGAGCGGGCCGAGTGGTCCGAGGACTACGCGGTGAAGATGGTCGAGTTCGGCCGTGAGCTGCTGCGGAACGGGCTGGGGAGCTGAACCCTCCAGGGGCCCTCGCTCGAGGCCGCCTCTGGGGCCCTCTCCAGGAGCCCTCTCGAGGCAAGGCACCCCTGGCATATGCCGGAGGGAGGGGCAAGGTACTCCACCACACCCCGCGCTGTCCCGATTTCTCGTAACTCACGGAAGCGGAACCGTCGCTGCCGGTAGATCTAATCGGCATGAGTACTCGCCAGCTCAACAGCGCGCCGCCGTACGAGATCAGCAGCGGGCGCCCGGACGCGTCGCCGGTCGCCACCCCGCGCGACCACGCGACCCTCGTCACGCCTCAGGGCGCCGCCTGGCTCGCCTCCGCCACCTCGCACCCGCGCAGCACGCTCGCGCTCTGGGACACCCGCCCGGCCGCGCCCGTCGTCCTGCCGTGCGGGACCACCTTCGACGTGGTGAGCGTGCCCGCGCTGTTCGGGCGCCGGATGGTCGACCGGTTATGGGCGGACGGTCCCGGCTCGGGGCCGGTCGCTGTGCACCGGGGCCGGATGCTGCTCTTCAGCGCGCCCGGCACGGCCCACCGCCTGCCGTCGCTGCTCGCGTGGGAGGAGTGGGGGCCCGCCGTACCGGCCCCGCTGTGCCACGGCATCGGAGACGCGGTGACGGTTCCGCCGCTGGTCGGCACGGAGGTCACGGCGGATCCGGCCACCTCGGGGCGGCCCGGCTCGCGCTGGCTGGTCGCCCCGGACACGCTGGAGCCCTGGCTTCCGGGGCCCGAGGTTGTGCTGTGGGCGAGCGTGCGGGCGGCGCGTGCGCAGGCCGGGGCCGCGGTGCGGGTATCGATTTTTCCTGGCGCGGATCAGGGTGCTAATGTCTACGACGTCGGCAGGCGCCGCTAGCTCAGTTGGTTAGAGCAGCTGACTCTTAATCAGCGGGTCCGGGGTTCGAGTCCCTGGCGGCGCACGATGACGATGGCGAGGCATGTTCGCGGAAAGCGCGAATCTGTCTCGCCATCGTCGTTACTGGCGCGGCTTCGCCGCGCAAAGTGAGGGCTCCGCCACCACACCCCCGGAAAGCCATGCATCAGGCAGGCTGCCCATCGCCTACCCCTCCCTCACCCGCACCCCCGGCGTGATCTTCACCGTCCACGCGCCCGACGGGGTCCGGTTCAGCACCTGTACGCGGATGGGCTCGCCCGGCACCGTAAAGCTCTCGCCCTCCCGCACCGGTGCGTCCGCGAGCGGCGGGTAGACCGACTTCTCCCAGCACGCCTCGGAGTCCGGGTGGGCATCGAGGACCTCGACGGGGCCGTGTCCGGGCGTCGGCTCGTTCCGTACCCGGTAGACCAGGACGCCCTCGGTGCAGGTCGCCTTGTCGTTGCCGACCGGGCCGCGGGCCTCGATGGCGATCACCGAGCCGCGGCCGGTGCGTACCACCGCGAGCTTGGAGCCGCCGCTGTGGCCGTGGGCGGGCTGGGCCGCGAGCGGCTCCAGGGTGACCAGGGTGTCCCCGTCGCCCCGAATACAGTGCACCTGGTCGTCGCCGAGCCAGCCGAGCTTCCACTTGTGCCAGCCGAAGAAGTCGGGGGCAAGGCCGAACTGGCTGCCCATGAGGTCCCAGTCGCCCACACGGGTATCCCAGTCGCCCTTGCCGTCCGTCGGCCGGTGATAGAGGTCGGGCAGGTCGAACACGTGCCCTGTCTCGTGGGCGAGCACATTGCGGTCCGGCGGGTGCTGCTCGAAGACGGTCACGATCCGGCGCAGCTCCGTACCGTCGGCGCTCAGTGGCTGCTCGAAATTGACCACTTTGGTGGCGTCCGAGTCCACCCCGGGTGCGTCCGGATCGGCGACGAAGTACACGACGTCGTACTTGCCGTAGTCCACGTGCGGGTCGGCCGCGGCGACGGCGTCGCGCACATAGCGGCCGCGCTGTTCCGGGTCCCAGTCCCGCGCTATGCCGTACGAGTGCGAGTCGGCCGGCATCTCGATCCACCAGTGTCGCGGGTGCGCGCGCAGCTGGAACCGGCCGTAGGAGGCGCGCTCGAAGAAGCGGCTTGTCTCCGGGAAGTAGTCGTCGGTCAGCTCCAGGGTGGAGATGCCCGGCTCGGCGTCGGGGAAGGAGAGGAAGACCATCAGGGCGTCGAGTCTCCGGTCCGGCCTGGGGTAGGCGCTGTTCCAGGTGTCGGTGCCCTCCGAGTGGTGGGCCGCGGTGCGCTCGAGCACGCAGCCATCGGCGGGCTCGGCGTTCGCCGGTCCGGCCGCGAGCGAGGTGGCCGCCAGGGCCGTGAGGGAGGTGAGGACCGCTGCGAGTCTGTGGGCACGCGGGGAGAGCTCTGCTTCTCGGGGTTCACGGTGGGAAGAATCCTCTTCACGAGGGTGACCTCCGAGGGGGAGCTGACGCAGCACGTGGACCTCCGGGCACTGGCGGCGGAACGCCCACCCAGCCTGTTGCGGTTTGTTGAAGTTCGCCCTGTTTCGGTGCCCCAACCGAGTGAGCGACGCGCAACCCCAGATGTCACCGAGAGTCATAACTAGCGGAAACGGAAAGGAAAGCGAGAGGAAAATGGATCATGTTCCGCCAGTTCACGGCACGACTGGAATCCGAGTCGGGCAGAAGCGGTCCGGCGCCGCACGCCCCCATCGGCAACACGGACGGGGGCGGGTACCTCCGGAGTGCTGACTGCTGTGGCGAAGCTGGATCGGCTCTCCGACCAGCCTCTATGGTTGGCACACTTTGCGGCCGACCCGCCTCGGGAGCCGCCCCGGGAACTGCCCCGGAGCTCCCGACCAGGCCTGCCTCAATTGCCCCAACTGCCAGAGCTGTACGACCTGTACGACCCGTGCGAGACCAACTGCCCTGCGGGAGCGAGCGGTGAGCGGAACGTCCGAAGGACCGGCGCCCACGGCAGCGGCGGCCACCGATGCCGTCGGGCCGACCCCGACCCGGCCGAAGCCTGCACAGCGGCCGGCGACCACGGAGCGTCACAGCCCAGAATGTGTCGGCCCCGGCGCGGCCGAGCTGCACGATTACCGCGCCGCGTTCCAGGTGGCCCACTTCGCCATGGCCGTCCTGGACCGCGAGGGACACGTCACGTCCGCAAACGATGCCCTCGGCGCGCTGCTCGGCACCCCGGCCGCGGAGCTCGCCGGACAGCCCGCGGCCGACCTGGTCGACCTGACCTCGGACGCGCTCACCTGGCACGCGTACCGCGATGTGCTCCGCGGCCGCCGGGCGAGACTGCGCTGCACCCGACGCCTCAAGCACCCCGACGGGCACGCCCTGTGGGCCCAGGTGACCGTCGTGCCGGTGCCCGGCAGCGCCACGGTGCTGCTCTCGGTCGCGGACATCAGCGCCCGCCGCGAGCTCCAGGCCCAGCTGCGCCATCTCCAGATGCACGACCCGGTGACCCGGCTGCCCAACCGGACGCTGTTCTTCGAGCGGCTCGCGGCGGCCCTGGAGACGGCCTCGTACGAGGACACGGCGACGACCGGCCGGATCGGCCTGTGCTACCTCGACCTGGACGGCTTCAAGGCGATCAACGACACGCTCGGACACCGCACCGGCGACCGGCTGCTCACCGCCGTCGCCGGGCGCCTGCTGCGCTGCGCGGAGCTGGCCGGGTACGGCAGGGACGGCACCCCGCTGGTCGCCCGGCTCGGCGGCGACGAGTTCGCGCTGCTCGTCGAGGACTCCACCGGCACCGAGCAGGTCGCGGACCTGGCCGACACGGTCCTGAAGCAGCTCCAGCAGCCGTTCGACCTGTCCGGGCAGCGGCTCTCGCTGTCGGCGTCCATCGGCGTGGTGGAGCGCCGCGCGGCCGGGACCAGCGCGACCGCCCTGATGCAGGCCGCCGACACCACGCTGTACTGGGCGAAGGAGGACGGCAGGTCCCGCTGGACGCTCTTCGACCCGGAGCGGAACGCGCACCGGATGACCCGACAGGCGCTCGCCTCCACGCTCCGCCCGGCCGTGGAGCGGGGCGAGTTCGCCCTCGAGTACCAGCCGCTCGTGGGCATGGAGGACGGCGGGGTCAGCGGGGTCGAGGCGCTGGTGCGCTGGCACCACCCGCAGTTCGGCACATTGGCGCCGAATCGGTTCATCACACTGGCCGAGGAGGACGGCTCGATCGTGCAGCTCGGCCGCTGGGTCCTGCGCACGGCTGCCCACCAGGCACGACGCTGGCAGCTCGAACACCCGGACGCGCCTCCGGTGTTCGTGAGCGTCAATGTGGCGGTGCGCCAGGTCTGGGACTCCGACCTGGTCGCGGACGTCGCGGAGATCCTGGCGGAGACCGGGCTCGCCCCGCACCTGCTTCAGCTCGAGCTCACCGAGTCCGCGTTAATGGGCTCCGCGGGCCGCCCGCTACAGGCTCTCCAGGAGCTCAGCGACATGGGCGTGCGCATCGCCATCGACGACTTCGGCACCGGCTACTCGAACCTCGCGTATCTGAGCCGGTTGCCCGTCTCCGTACTGAAGCTGGACGGGTCGTTCGTCCGCGGCTTCCAGTACGAGACGGCCGACGAGCACGGGCACCCCAACCCCGCGGACGAGATGATCGTCGAGGCCCTGGTGCAGCTCGCCCACAACCTGGGCCTGACGGTCACCGCGGAGTGCGTGGAGACCGCGAACCAGGCGGACCGGCTCCGCCGCATCGGCTGCGACACCGGGCAGGGGTGGCTGTACTCGCGGGCGGTGCCACCGGATCGTATCTCCCGGCTGCTCGCGTCCGCGGCGCGATTGGCCGGTCTGCGGTGAGCCGGGAGCCGTCCGCCGCAGGCGTCAGTCGGCGGTGAGCGCGGGCATCCCGTAGGCGTCCGCGATCAGTTCGTACGAGCGGACGCGGGCCGCGCCGCTGTGGGCGTTGGCGGTCAGCATCAGCTCGTCGGCGCCGGTGCGCTTCTGCAGGTCGTCGAGGCCGGTGCGGACCTCGTCCGGGGTGCCGTGCACGACGTTCGACAGCCAGCTGTCCACGAACTCCCGCTCCATCGAGCTGAAGTCGTACGCCGCCGCCTCCTCCGGCGTCGGGATGAGGCCGGGCCGTCCGGTGCGCAGACGGACCATCGACAGGGCGCCGGTGAGCACCTGGCGCCGCGCCTCGGCTTCGTCGTCGGCGGCGAGCGCGGAGACGCCGATCAGGGCGTACGGCTCGGCGAGGACCGCCGAGGGGCGGAACGATTCGCGGTAGAGGTCGAGCGCGGGGATGGTGTTCCGCGCCGAGAAGTGGTGCGCGAAGGCGAACGGCAGGCCGAGCATCCCGGCCAGGCGGGCGCTGAAGCCGGAGGAGCCGAGCAGCCACACGGAGGCGCGGTCCGGGGACTGCACCCCACCGGGCGCGGTGGCCTGGACCGGTCCTGGCACCGCGTGGATACGGGCGTACGGGTGGCCGTCGGGAAAGTCGTCGTCCAGGAACCGGGCCAACTCCGCGAGCTGCTCCGGGAATTCGTCGGCGCCTTCGTCGAGGCGGTCCGTGCGGCGCAGCGCGGCCGCGGTGGCCCCGTCGGTGCCCGGGGCGCGCCCTAGGCCGAGGTCGATCCGGCCCGGGGCGAGCGCCTCCAGGGTGCCGAACTGTTCGGCGATGACGAGGGGTGCGTGGTTGGGCAGCATCACGCCGCCCGAGCCGAGGCGGATGCGGTCGGTGTGGGCGGTGAGGTGGGCGAGGATCACGGCCGGGGACGAGGAGGCGACGCCGGGCATGGAGTGGTGCTCGGCGACCCAGTAGCGGTGGAAGCCGCGGGACTCTGCGAGCCGGGCGAGCGCGACGCCGGTGCGGAGCGCCTCGGAGGCGGTGGTTCCGGCACCGACGGTGGTCAGGTCCAGGACGGAGAGGGGGACGGGGGCCTCGCCGTGGGTCCGGCCGTGGATTCCGTTGCTCACCGGGGTGCCTCCTGTGGGTGCGTACGCCTTGCTCGTCTCCGAGGACGTACGCAGAACAGGAGGCACTCTCCGTTTATTCCGGGCGGTCCGGGAACCCGGGGAGCCGGGGCCCGGGGCCCGGGGTCCGGCGATCAGGTGGTCAGTCCCGCACCTGCACGATCGGCTCCCGAGTGAACAAGGACCCCAGAGCGGGAGCGTGCACGCGGCGGTCGGCCAGGCGGAGGGCCTCCCAGACCGTGACCTGGTTGGCGGTCAGGACCGGCTTGTCGAGGGCCTTCTCCAGGTCCGGCAGGTACGCCGCGGTGTGCAGCGCCGTGTCCGGCAGGAGCACCGCCTCCGCGTCCGGATGGTCGCCGCCACGGGCGAGCGCGAGCACCTCGTCGTACCCCCAAGTGCCCACCTCCGCAGCGGTGATGATGCCGCTTCCGCGCATCCCGACCACCTCGATGCCCGCGGCGCCCAGGAACTCCACGAAGTGCTCCGCCACGTCCTCCGGATAGGTCGCCGCCACCGCGACCCGGGTGGCCTCGGTCTCCCGTACCGCGTGGACGAAGGCGAACGACGTGCTGGACGCGGGCATCCCCGCCACCTTGGCCAGGTCCCGCACCTGCTCGTGCGCGCCCTCCCAGCCGAAGACGAAGCTGCCACTCGTGCAGGCCCAGACCACCGCCTCGGCCCCGGCCAGGCGCAGCTCCTCGACCCCGGCCGCGAGGCGCTCCGGTCCGCCCATCTTCAGGAGCGCGTCGACGCGGTGGGCGTCCTCACCGATGTCCGTGTGGACCAGGGCGAGTCGGATGTCGCTGGCGAGCAGCTGCTCGATGCGCGGGTACTCGTCCTCGGCGGAGTAGCCCGGGTAGAGGAATCCGAGTGCGGTCATCTGGCGGCCTCCGTGTGTCCGATGCGCTGTGCGGTGCGTTGACGCTCTACCCGTGCGGGCGCTGTTTCGCTCGCGATTGCCGTGCCCTTCCTACTCCGGGTACTCGGGGTAGTCGCGGAACCCGGGCGACTCCGGGTACTCCGGGTACTCCCGGAAGCCGGGTGACTCCGGGTACTCCCGGAACGCGGGCGGCTCCTGGATCGCCGTCGGCGGATCCTGTACGGCCGTCGGGGGCTCGGGCAGTCCGGTCGGAGGCTCCGGGAAGCCGGACTGCGGCTCCGGGAAACCGGTCGGCGGTTCCTGCGGGACCGTCTGCGGCTCGGGGAACCCCGTGGAATCCTGCGGCGCCGGCGGTTCCGGCAGCGGGTGTTCCGGAAGCTGCTCGGGGAGCTGCTCCGGGAACTGGTCGCGCAGCCGATCCGCCGCCAGCATGCGCCGCGCCGACAGGTCGATCAGGGCCTGGTAGGGCCCGACCGCGGTGGCGCCGAGGTGGCGCAGGGCGGCCCACATGGTGACCTGGTTCGCGGAGATCACCGGGATTCGCAGCTCCGCTTCCAGCTGCGGGATGGCGTCGTACGTCGGCAGGTTGGTGCAGCTGATGAAGAGCGCGTCGGCGCTCTTCGGCACCGCGTACCGGGCCATGTCCACGACCTCGCGGTACGAGACCTTCCAGATGTGCCGGGTCAGACCCAGGTTCGACCGGCCCACGACCTCGACCCCGGCCTCGGCCAGGAACTCCTCGAGGGCGTGGGTCACCGACTCCGTATACGGCGTGACCAGCGCGATGCGCGCCGCGTCGAGCTCCTCGAGCGCCTCGATGAGCGCGCCGGAGGTGGTCAGGGCGGGCACCTCGGCGGCCGCTTCCATGGCCGCGCTCATGGTGCGTTCGCCGATCATGCCGTCGACGAAGCTGCCCGAGGTACACGCGTACGCGATCACTTCGGGCTCGGCCGCGCGCAGCGCGCGGACCGCCTCGTGCAGCGTCTGGTGCTCGCTGACCAGGCGTGCCAGGTCGAGGCTGACCTCGACCGGGACGTATGGCGTGCGCGTGAGCATCAGTGAGATCTCGTCCGGGACCCAGCGCCACAGCTCCCGGTCGAGCGCGAAGTCAAAAGGGGCGACGATGCCGATGCCGCGTTGTGGGTGGGGACCACCCAAGATGGAGACGTCCATGACTGGCCCTGTTTCTGAAGATGAGGCGGTTGAAAGGGCCGGCCGGGGGCCGGGATGGATCGATGGGTGCCGGCGCGCGCCGGGACGTCGGGACAGAGGCTGCGCGGACGTCGGGGACGACGTCTTCGGACACTTCAATTGTGCCCTTGTTGACGAAGGTAGATTCGGCTGCCAGCGTGGTCAATCGCCCATCTCATACGGGTCCGGCCGATTTCTACCAGGGAAGCGGATACGCATTGCAAAACGGTTTCCCACCGATGTCCGACGTCACCCTTCTGGTCCTGGACGCGGACCCTCCGCCCCGGCTCGGCAGCCTCACCGGACGCGTCCGGATCCTGCACGCCGACGAGTCCACCCTCGCCGAACAGCTGCCCCTCGCCGACGTCCTGCTCGTCTGGGACTTCACCTCGCACGCGGTCCGGCACGCCTGGCCGGGGCCGGGTCCGCGGCCGCGCTGGGTGCACACCGCGAGCGCGGGCGCCGACCATCTGCTCTGTCCCGAACTCGTCGAATCCGACACCGTGGTGACCAACGCTCGGGGGATCTTCGACGGGCCCATCGCGGAGTACGTCGCGGGCCTCGTGCTCGCCCACGCCAAGCAGCTGCCGCGCACCCTCGAGCTGCAGCGGGAGCGGCGCTGGCAGCACCGCGAGACCCGGCGGGTGTCCGGGACGCGCGCGTGCGTGGTGGGTTCGGGCCCGATCGGGCGGGCGATCGAGCAGACCCTGAAGGCGCTCGGCATCGAGACCGCCCTGGTGGGCCGCACCGCGCGGAGCGGGGTGCACGGCCCGGAGGATCTGGACCGGCTGCTCGCGGGGGCCGACTGGGTGGTGTGCGCGGCGCCGCTGACGGACGAGACGCGGGGGATGTTCGACGCCCGCCGCTTCGGCCTGATGCAGCCATCGGCGTACTTCATCAATGTGGGCCGCGGTCAGCACGTGGTGGAGTCCGACCTGGCCGAAGCCCTGGAGAAGCGGTGGATCGCGGGCGCGGCGCTCGATGTCTTCGAGCGGGAGCCGCTGCCCGACGACAGCCCGCTGTGGCAGGCGCCGGGGCTCTTCGTGTCCCCGCACATGAGCGGCGACGTCATCGGCTGGCGGGATGAACTCGGGGCCCAGTTCGTCGAGTTGTACGAGCTGTGGGAGGCGGGCAAGCCACTCCCGAACGTGATCGACAAGAAACGTGGGTACGTACCCGGGCATTAGGGCCGGACGGCGGTCAAGGCCGGACGGGCCCCAGTGATCTGTTGTTGCACGGTTTCGACCCTCGGGAGAGTGCATGACCGACCCCTGCAAGCTCACCGCGAACCAGCTGCTCGACGGCTACCGCGCCGGCGAGCTCAGCCCCGTGGACGCGACCCGCGCCGCGCTGCGGCGGATCGAGGAGACCGAGCCCGCCGTCAACGCGTTCGTGCGCGTCGACGCCGAGGACGCGCTCGCGCAGGCCGAGCTCTCGGAGCGGCGCTGGCAGGCCGGCGAGCCACAGGGACTGCTCGACGGGGTGCCGGTGTCGGTCAAGGACATCCTGCTGCAGCGCGGCGGCCCCACGCTGCGCGGCTCCTTGGGGATCTCCCGGCACGGCACGTGGGACCAGGACGCGCCCTCGGTGGCCCGGCTGCGGGAGCACGGCGCGGTGTTCCTGGGCAAGACGACGACGCCGGAGTTCGGCTGGAAGGGTGTCACGGACTCGCCGGTGAGCGGCGTGACCGGCAATCCGTACGACCCGGCGCGCACCGCGGGCGGCTCCAGTGGGGGCAGCGCGGCGGCGGTGGCGCTCGGCGCGGGCCCGGTGTCGCTCGGCACGGACGGCGGCGGGAGCGTGCGCATCCCCGCGTCGTTCTGCGGGGTCTACGGGCTCAAGGCGACGTACGGCCGGGTGCCGCTGTACCCGGCGAGCGCCTTCGGCACGCTCGCGCACGTCGGCCCGCTGACCCGGGACGCGGCCGACGCCGCTCTGGTCCTTGACGTGATCAGCGGCCCGGACCCGCGGGACTGGTCCGCACTCGCGCCGCCCGCGGGCAGCTTCCGTGACGCCATCGCCGACGGGGCGGACGGGGTGCGGGGCCTGCGCGTCGCGTACTCGCCGAACCTGGGCGGGCAGGTGGCGGTGGACTCGGAGGTGGCGGCCGCGGTGCGCCGGGCGGTGGAGCGGCTCGCGGCGCTCGGGGCGTACGTCGAGGAGGCCGACCCCGACTTCAGCGAACCCGTGGACGCCTTCCACACGCTGTGGTTCAGCGGGGCGGCCCGGGTGACGGAGCACTTCACGCAGGAGCAGCGGAGGCGGCTCGACCCGGGGCTGCGGGAGATCTGCGACCGGGGGGCGCGGTACAGCGCGCTCGACTATCTGGCGGCCGTGGACGTACGGATGGATCTGGGCCGGCGCATGGGCCTGTTCCACGAGACGTACGACTTGCTGGTGACGCCGACGCTGCCGCTGACCGCGTTCGAGGCGGGCGTCGAGGTGCCCAAGGGCTCGGGGCACCGCCGCTGGACGGGCTGGACCCCGTTCACGTACCCCTTCAACCTCACGCAGCAGCCCGCGGCGTCGGTGCCCTGCGGGGTCGACGCCGAGGGACTGCCGATCGGGGTGCAGCTGGTCGCCGCGCGGCACCGGGACGACGTGGTGCTGCGGGCCTCGCACGCGCTGTACGAGGCGGGGGCGGCGGAGATTCCGCCCCCGGAGACGGTTACGCCCGCCGGAAGTTGAGGGTCTCCCCCAGGGCTCCGGCCCGCCACAGGTCCTGACAGGCCTCGGCCATCCGGTCGAGGCCGTCGACCACCTGGCCCCAGACGATGCCGGGGATCCAGCCGACGTCGGCGTTGATCAGCAGGTTGTTCCGCTCGTAGAACAGGGCGAGGTCGACGATCGTGCCGCGCTGTTCCTTGTCGTAGCCGTACGCATTGGTGCCCAAGTGCGTCTCGGAGAAGGTGAAATAGCAGAGGTCGCCCGGAATCGGGGTAATGGTGGAGTTCTCAAGGGGCGGCTCTTGCGGGGCGAAGGCCGGGAAGAGTGCGTAGATCTCATTACGCGCGTACTTGGCGTGGTAGACGTCGGAGCCGAGCGGGAGCGCGTCCCACACCGCCTGACAGGTGATCGGAGCCCGGTCGTCGAGGAGCTTCGCGGTGCAGCTCACACCGCGCTTGTCGAGGGACACTTCGATGTGGCGGTCGGTCATGCGCCTTCCTGCTCCCTTGCGTTGATCAGTTGGTTGCGCCCACCCCTCGTACTTGCCCCTCGGGCCACCTCCCCAAAGGTCAATTGTCGCGGCCGACGCGAGTCACGAGACTCATGACATACCGCACGGCCTGCTCCGCTGTGCTCTTGGGCCTCTCAGCGGTGAAGCCGGGCCACTGGTCGACAACCACGGGGAAAAACGGTGCCGATGAACGAGACACGGGTGCGGCGTTCAGCACCCAGGACCCTCGCCGTGGCGGCGCTCGCCGCGGCGTCCCTGGCCGCGAGCACTCCGGCGCTCGCCGCCGACTCCGCGCCCGCGCCCGCGCCCGCGCGGAGCCACGTCACCGCCGTCGAGACCGCGGACGTCACCGCGTCCGGCCTGCCCAAGAAGTGCGCCCTGAAGGTGCAGTACAAGGGAAAGCAGACCTGGTGGGCCAAGGCCGAGGGCGATGCGTACCGCGTGGGCGAGAACGGCAGCCAGAGCAAGTGGTCCAAGAAGGTCAAGAGCTGAAGCGGGGTCAGGCATGAGGACCAATGCGATGCGTACGACGACGGCCGCCGCTCTTGCCGCGGGCGTACTCACCACACTGTCCGTGACCGGCACCGCCACCGCCGCCGACGCCGACGCCGACGCCGACACCGGAGTCAAGGCCGAGCACGGCACGGTGAGCACAGCCGCCGCGCCCCAGGACGTCAAGCCCGCCTACATCCCCCGGGACTGCAAGGCGAAGGCCGTGGTCAAGATCTCCAAGAAAAAGAAGGCCGTCGCCGGGGGCGCGAAGATCAGCTGCAAGAAGTGGAAGCGCCACCAGATCCAGGCGATTCTCTTCAAGAACGGCAAGGGATACGACGACCAGGTCGCCCGGGGTCCGGAAAAGGGGCGGAAGGACTGCAAGACGCAGAACCGCTGTGGCGTCTACACCAAGGCGGTGAAGGACCGGAAGGGGAGTCAGAAGTGGTGCGTTCGCGCTGAATTCTTCCTCGCCGGAAAGAGCACCATCAAGTGGTCCTGCAAATATGCGTGATCGAGCTGCCGAGGAGCCCACACTCATGACGTCTTCCGCTCTGCCCATCGCCCCCCGGAGGGACCGCGCCACCAGTACGGCCCGGCGAGCCGTCGTCGGAGTCCTCACCGTCGTCACGGCCGCCACGCTCAGCCTCGGCGCGACGCCCGCGGAAGCCGCCACGGCGACGAAGAAGTGCCGCAGCGGGCCCGCGAACTGTGTGCTCACCAAGTACCACCCCCGCAAGGGAACGGTGACGGTCAAGGTCAACAACTGGGGTCACAGCAAGAACTACCTGTACGGCTGGGACATCCGCCACAAGGGAAAGATCAAGTGCTGGGGCGAGGTCCGGGAACACTGGAAGACCAAGACGTTCAAGTGCAAGAACATGCCCAAGGGAAAGCTGCGCCTGACCGTTCCGCACCGCAAGGGCACCACTATCTCCATGAAGTGGTGACAGGCCGCGTATAAACGCAGCCAGCGACGCCCGGTGTCTTATCCGTGCAAAACGGACGGACGCCGGGCGTTTCGCGTGCCCTCCTGGAACGAGCGAATAACTTCGGCCAACTCGGGTAGCCGCGCGGCCATGGCTCCACGACTTGGGAACGACTCAGAGAGCACGAGAAAGCTACGCCCCGACTTGCGGCGCAGGTCGCTGCTGACCGGCGCCGCCGTGCTCGGCGCCGCGGGGGCGCTGGGCGCGGCGGGGTGCAGCCGTGTGTCAGCCACGGGCGCGATCGAGGGAGGCGACCTTCTCGACCGGCTCCGGGACGCGAAGACCGTCCGCGTCGGCATCGCCAGCGAACCGCCGTTCGGCTACGTCGACAAGGACGGGCAGGCCACCGGCCAGGCGCCGGAGATCGCCCGCGTCATCTTCAAACGCCTCGGAGTGCCGAACATCAAGGCCATTCCAACGGAGTTCGGGGCGCTCATTCCCGGACTGCAGGTGCAGCAGTTCGATGTCATCTCCGCCGGGATGTACATCCAGCCGGACCGTTGTTCGCGGGTGCTGTTCTCGGACCCCGACTACCTGATGCTGGATGCCTTCGTCGTGAAGAAGGGGAATCCACAGGGGATCAAGACCTACGAGGACATCGTCAAGAAGGGCCTCAAAATGGCCACCGGTTCCTCGTACGCCGAGTTCGCGTACGCCGAGGCGGCCGGGGTCAAGGACATCTTGCCGCTGCCCGACCAGGTGGCAGGTCTCGACGCGGTGAAACAGGGCCGGGTGGACGCCTTCGCCGGGACGAACGTGACCGTCAAGGGCGTGGTCAAGGGAAACCCCCGCGTCGAGTCGACCGAGCCGTTCCAGCCCTACGTCGACGGCAAACCGGCGTACGGCGCGGGCGGATTCGCGTTCCGGCAGTCCGAGAAGAGACTGCGGGACGCGTTCAACGAGGAGCTCCACAAGCTGAAGCGCAGCGGTGAGCTCCTGCGTATCGTCCGGCCCTTCGGCTTCACGGAGGACGAGATGACGGACCTGACCGCAGAGGAGCTGTGCGGCTGATGATGACGTCAAAGTTCCTCACCGAGTGGTTCCTGCCAGGAATCTGGGTCACCATCCAGGTCACGGTGCTGAGCGCGGCGGTCGCCTTCGCGATGGCCTTCTTGATCGGCATACTGCGCTCGTCCCGCTTCTGGGTCGTGCGGTTCGTGGCCGGTATCTACTTCGAGCTGTTCCGCGGCACCTCGGCGCTGGTCCTGATGTTCTGGATGGCCTTCGCCCTGCCCTTGATGCTCGGCTGGCAGTTCATGCCGATGGCCACCGGTGTCCTGGCACTCGGCCTCACCTATGGCGCGTACGGCTCCGAGGTGGTGCGCGGCGCGCTCGCGGCCGTCGCCCCGGCGCAGCGGGAAGCGGGCATCGCCCTCAGCTTCACGCCGATGCAGCGGTTGCGCCGTATCGAACTGCCCCAGGCCTGGCCGGAGATGGTTCCGGCGTTCAATAACCTGCTGATCGAGCTTCTGAAGGGTACGGCCCTGGTGTCGACCATCCTGGTCGCCGACATGACCTTCTCGGGCAACCTCTGGCGGCTCGCCACCAATGAGAGCGCCCCCGTCTACACCATCCTGCTTGTCCTGTACTTCATCCTCGCCTTCGTCCTGACGCGGGGTATGCGGGTGCTCGAGCGGCACGCGAAGTCGAAGATCGGGCAGGCGCCCGAGAAGACCGGCCTCTTCGCCGGTCTGCGGGCCAAGCCCTCGACCGATGTCGTCACGGGCGCGGGAGGTGTCAAGTGAACTGGGACTGGAGCGCCGTAGACGCCTTCCTGCCGACGTTCTGGGACGGCGTACTCGTCACCCTGCAGGCGCTGCTGTGGGGCACGCTGATCGCCTTCACGCTCGGCCTGGTCTGGGCCATCGCCCAGCGGTCCACACAGAAGTGGATCAGCTGGCCGGTGACCGCGTTCACCGAGTTCATCCGGAACACGCCGCTCCTTGTGCAGCTGTTCTTCCTCTACTTCGTGGTGCCGGAGTGGGGGCCGTCGATGTCCCCGCTCACCACCGGCATCGTCGGCCTCGGTCTGCACTACTCGACCTACACCGCCGAGGTGTACCGGGCGGGCATCGACGCCGTGCCGGTCGGCCAGTGGGAGGCCGCTACCGCGCTGAGCCTCCCGCGCGGCCACACCTGGCGGGCGGTGATCCTGCCGCAGGCGATCCGCCGCGTCATTCCCGCACTGGGGAACTACGTCGTGGCGATGCTCAAGGACTCTCCGATGATTTTCGTCGTCGGTGCCCTGGAAATGCTCGGCGAGGGCCGCACCTTCGCCAACGAATCCGCCGCCTATGTCGAGGCCTACACGATCGTCGGCATCGCCTTCATCCTCATCGCCTACCCGGCTTCCGTACTCCTCCGATCCCTGGAGCGTCGCCTTGTCCGCTGACAGCAATCTCTCGAAGGAAACACCCAGCCCCGCGGCGGACGGCACTGAGCTGATCCGCTTCGACAAGGTCACCAAGCGGTTCGGCAGCAACACGGTCCTCGACCAGCTCGACTTCTCGGTCGACTCGGGCAAGCACGTCACGCTGATCGGCCCTTCGGGCTCCGGCAAGACGACGATCCTGCGCCTCCTGATGACCCTGATGAAGCCCGAGGAAGGCACCATCAAGGTCGCCGGCCAGTACCTCACGCACGAGGAGCGGGCCGGCAAGCTCGTCCCGGCGACCGAGAAGCACATCCGCGAGGTGCGCAAGAACATCGGCATGGTGTTCCAGCAGTTCAACCTCTTCCCGAACATGAAGGTGCTGCGGAACGTCACCGAGGCCCCGGCGCAGGTGCTCGGCCTGTCCAAGGACGAGGCGGACGAACGCGCCCGCGAGCTGCTCGAGATGGTCGGCCTGACCGAGCACCTCGACAAGTACCCGACGCAGCTCTCCGGCGGCCAGCAGCAGCGCGTCGCCATCGCGCGGGCCCTGGCCATGCGCCCGCAGGTGCTGCTCCTCGACGAGGTCACCTCGGCGCTCGACCCGGAGCTGGTGGCCGGTGTGCTCGACGTCCTGCGCGACATCGCACACTCCACGGACATCACGATGCTCTGCGTCACGCACGAGATGAACTTCGCGCGGGACATCTCGGACCAGGTCCTGATGTTCGACTCGGGCCGGGTCATCGAGTCCGGCCCGCCCGAGAAGATCTTCGGCGAGCCGGACCACGAGCGGACCCGGGAATTCCTGAGCGCCGTGCTGTAACGAACACCGGGCCGAGCGGCCGCAGTTCACCCGCTTTATGCCGCAATGCCAGGGGCCGGGTTCCCGCCGATGGGCGGGAGCCCGGCCCTTTTTGTGCTGTGCTGCTGTGCTCCGCTCAGGGCATTGCCCTTAAGAACAACTCCCTTAGGAACAACTCCCTTAGGTCCAATAGCGACCGGGAAAGGGGCTGTTGAAGAATCTCAGGGCCGGCATCGAAAAGCTTCCCTTCCCGCCCGAGATTCCGCGGAGGACTTCCTCGTGACGTCGACCCTCACCCACCGCCCCGCCACCCGCCGCCCCCGCGCCGCACGGGCCGCGGCCATGGGCCTGGCCGCCGCCGCGTCCATCAGCCTGATGGGCGCCGCCGCCCCGGCCGCCACCGCCACACCCTCCGTCGGTGCCGACACCGTTGCCGCGGACAAGGTCGTCGGCAAGCACAAGTACGGCAAGTGGGTCACGGCCGGCAAGACCAAGTGCCGCTTCTACATCGCGCTCGGCGTGAGCAAGAAGACCGCCAACGCCGCGGGCTCGGGCCACTGCAAGAAGAAGAGCGCCCAGGTGGTCGTAGCCGCGGTGTCCATCAACAACCAGAAGATCAAGCACACGACCCAGCGGGGCATCTCCAAGCACGTCTACACCAAGGCCGTGAAGCTGAAGAACCCCAAGGGCGAGCAGAAGATCTGTGCCTTCGGCTGGGTCAACCACCCGCTGGTCGATTCCAACCCGAAGCGCAGCGAGGCGAAGGTCTGCATCAAGGCCTGACCCGTCCGCCCCACCGTCTCCACGAAGGCCCGCCGGTCGCTGGTGCTCCCGGCGGGCCTTCGCGTACCCCCAATGGCGCATATCGCACACATCATCGGGAAGCTGGGGCTGCACACCCGCATATGAAGCAGCGGTGATCTCCGTCGTGCACCACGACGTGATATGCCCGAAGCAGAATCCACAGCAGCGGCAGACGGGCCACAACGAGACAGCTATAGGCGGGCCATAGCGCCCCGCATAAGCTGGGCCATCGCACTCAAGGGGGCCACGTTCACGCCAGAGCGAGCGTGACCCTCCGCCATTCCCTCAAACACGGACGATGACAAAGGCATATGCCATGGTGGTACGTGCCTGTTGACAGGGTGTCCATGAAGTCGACTCGCGTCATCAATCTCGTCAACGGCCCCTCCACAGCGAGCCCTTGGACGCTATCGTGGTAGTGAGCCCAGCTGTCCGGAACCGGTCCATGCAGGGGGATACCGTGGCGCTGAAGCCAGACCCGACCGCGCCGTACCACTCGGTGCAACAGGCCCTGCGAGTGCTCGAAGCCGTGTCGCGGCACCGCACCGGTGTGATCGACGCCCAGATCGCCCGCGAGACCGGCCTGCCACCGAAGGCACTCCGATCCCTGCTCCTGATGCTCCGCCGCGAGGGGTACGTCCAGCAGGTCTCCGACGGCGCGTACGTCACCGGCGACACCCTGAACCGCCTCGGCACCGCATCGGGCCACGACCAGGCGATAGAGGAGAAGCTCCAGGCCACCCTCGACCGGCTGCGCGACTCGGTCGGCGCGGCGGTCTACATCAGCCGGTACATCGACGGCGAGGTCAAGATCACGCAGTACGCGGCCGGACCCGGCACGCCCGCAGTCAACGAGTGGGTGGACTTCCGCTCCGCGGCCCACGCCAGCGCGGTCGGCAAGAGCCTGCTCACCCAGCTCGACATGAACGGCCGCCGCGACCACCTCTCCCGCCACAAGCCGGCCCGCCTGACCTCCCGGACGATCACCAACGAGCGGCTGCTCTTCAGCAAGCTCGACTCCCAGCCACCGACGGTCCCGGTCCTCGACCTCCAGGAGTACGCGGTCGGCACGGTCTGCGCCGCGGTCCCGATCACCGCGGGCGCCTCGGTCGGCTGCCTGGCCCTGTCCATGCCCATCGAACACGCCCACCGCCTACGCCAGGCCGCGGACACCCTGAACCGCGGCGCGGCCCCGGTCCTGCTCTCGCTGGCGCTCTAGGCAACCAGCCGGGCGGCAGCACGGGAGGTGGTCAGGAGCACCCCTCCGGACCGGGTATGATTTTCCGGTCAGCAGGCGCCGCTAGCTCAGTTGGTTAGAGCAGCTGACTCTTAATCAGCGGGTCCGGGGTTCGAGTCCCTGGCGGCGCACTACGCGATTAGGTCGCTGACCTGGGGTCTCTCGGTTTTCCGAGGGGCCCTTTTCGCGTCCCCGGGGGCGGCTGGGTGATCGCGCATGGGGCCGGGATGGGTCCGTGCGCCGGGGCTGCGTCGGTGGTGGGGCCAGCTGGTCGCGGGCGGAGCTCCTGCCCGGCGGCCGCGGATCTGACCTAGGCAGTCTCCGCACGCGATCCGCCGGGAAGGTCCTTAGCAAGCGACTTCGTTCATGACCCGCCGGACGCTATTCGGACGCTATCTAGAGCGCGGCCAGGCCGAGGAGGGCCGTCCGGAAGGGGAGTACGGGGCTTGCGGGGAGGGGCTGGGGCTCATCGCCGCGGCCGGTGTGCGTGGCCGGGACGACGCGCAGGGCCGTTATGCCGTCGGCGGCCCAGGGTGCGCCGCTCGCGCCGCCCGTCGCCGGGAGCGACAGCGTCATACGGCGGCCGTCGGGCAGCGTGGTCTCGACCTTGCTCGCGTCGTCGTTCATCTGCATACCGAACTCTCCCCCGTAGACCGGTAGTTGTCCTAGTTGTCCTGCCCAGCAGAACGGCTACGCGGGCGAATTGGTTCCCAGCCGCGCCCGTACGGTCTTGCCGACCCCGTCCCGTACGAACCAGGTCAGCTCCTCCGCGAGCCCCGCAACCAGGAGCAGCCCACGCCCCCGCTCCGGAACCAGCCCCGGCGGCCGGATCCGCGCGGCCGGAAACCCCGGGAAGTCCCGCACCGGGTCCGACACGTCGACGGTCAGCCCGCCGTCACCCTCCACCTCCGACCGCGTCAGCCGCAGCCGCAGCTCGTGCCCGGGCAGGCAGCCGTGTCGCACGGCGTTCGTGACGAGCTCCGAGACGACGAGCACGGCGTCGTCGATGTCCCCGGGCCATGCCCAGAGGGTGAGTCGGCTGCGGGTGTGGAGCCGGGCGAGGCGGGGGCTGCAGCGGGTCAGGGGGTAGCCGGCGGACCAGGTGGTGGGGGTGAGGAGCATGAGGGGTTCCTCCCTTGGGTGCTGGGTCGTCCAACCACCGTGGACAACAGGCACGTTCGATCACAATCGAATCGGCAACGAATATTCACCGAGCACAAAAGTGGACTATGCGCACGTCTGCGCAAACCGCCACCGCGCCCGCACGCGCGGTGCCAGACTCCAAGCAGAGCGGCAAGCAGGACGCACAACAGCGCATAGGCGGTGCACATGGCAGCCAAACGCGGGCGCACAGCCCAACGCCTCGAACTCGGCCTACAGCTACGTCAGCTGCGCGAAAACTGCGGTCTTGGCGACCGGGGCGGGGGCCTTACCAGGAAGCAGGCGATCCAGGGGACGCGGCTCTCCGAGGCCGCACTCCAGCGGGTCGAGACAGGCGCCCTCAACTTCCGCAACGTAGGGGACCTGAAGAAGCTCCTCGACAAGTACGGAGTCACCGACGAGGAGTTCATCGACTACCTGGTCGACCTCAACCGCGAGTCCGGCCAGCGGGACTGGCTCACGAAGTACTTGGGCCTCATGCCTGCCGGGATGCCAGCGTTCGTCGGCCTGGAGCCGGAGACCGTCGAGATGAAGGCGTACCACCCCACGCTGGTGTACGGGCTGCTCCAGACGGAGCGGTACATGCGGGCGCTCCACACGCGCCAGAAGCCCATCGAGGACACAACCTGGGAGGAGATCGAGAACAGCATCGCGCTCAGGCTCAAACGGCAGCAGGTGCTCACCAGAGAGGAGCCCGTGAGGCTGCGAGCGATCCTTTGGGAAGCCGCCCTGCGCTATCACGTCGGTGGTGCAGAAGTGATGCGCGAGCAATACGCCAAACTCGCCGAGGTGGCAGCGTGGGAGCATGTGACGCTCCAGTTGCTGCCATTCACATCGGGCTACCGGAGCACTTATGACTTCGCGATCCTCGACTTCGGCGACCGGTTCCCACCACAGATTCAAGTTGACAACGCGTGGGGCATGGTTGCCACGTCGGACAAGCCTCGTGAAGTCGCCCGGTTCAACCGGAGGTTCGACGCCATGGTCGCCAATGCCCGCCCTCCAGAGGACACCCCAAAGATTCTGCATGAACTCGAACGGGAGCTCTAAGCACATGCCTTCACGTAACGACACTGCCGCCATCGCCCAGCGGACCTGGCGCAAGTCCTCCTACAGCGAACCGCAACTGAACTGCGTCGAGGTCGCAGACCTAGCACCCGGCGTCGCCGTCCGCGACTCCAAGAACCCCACCGGCCCCGCCATCCAGATCCGCCCCACCACCTGGACGGCCTTCATGACACATCTCCGCACCATGTAACACGAACCGGCCAATGAATGACGACTCGGGACACTAGGTCCGGCCCTAACCCGGAACTGCGGGCTCGGTGCCTTTAACGGGTCCTCCCAAGATGCCGAGGACGTTCTTGAGGGCGGAATCCAGCATGCCGAACTCGTGCTCCCAGTCGCCATCGCATTGATCCGCATACCAATCGTCCAGGCGACTAATCAGTTCTGGGTTATCCATCAGGCGTAATCTCCCAAGGTGCAGCCGGGCAAGTCCTAGCGGGTCAGAAGTGACGTAGGCGCCGGTTGTCGGGTCAAGTGACCGACGGCACAGCGGGAGAGGGGAGATGCATCCCGTTTCCTACTCGGTCAACTGCGCCTGGTCGGCTTCCTCGCTGAGCACTTCGAAGATCTCGTAGTCCCACTCAGCTGCGAGGGGGTCGAGTCGGAACGGCACCCGGGCCATGGTCTTGCCAGGCCCCTGCTGCTGGATCGCCAACCCACCGAATTCGGTGAGGAAATGCCGAGCCGCCTCGTGGATCTCGAAGCCGTCGTGCTCGTACCGCGTTCTCCCATTCCGTCGTGGGCACCGAGCGGCCGGAGCCGGGAGGGGTGGTCAGCCAGGCGCGGGACGGCCCGCGATGCGGCGGAGTTGTTACACGAAGCGGAAGGTGGACGTGATGGCGTCGAACATGTCGAAGAAGGAGTCTGCCAGGTCCAGGACCTGGCTGCTGCCGGATACCAGCGCCACCATGCCCTCCTGTTCCGGGACCGGGATGAAGGTCTGCATCAGGACCGCCCGCACGGTGCGTTCGTCGCCGGGGATGGTGACGTCCTCGATTCCGTAGGTCCGTGCCACGGCGCCCACTTGCGGGATCTCGACGGTGGTGACCTTGCGCCATGCGTCGCCTTCGCGCCGAGCTTCCCGGGGGCTGATCTGCTGGGCGATGAGTTGAGGGTCGGTGGGCAGGATTTCGCCGTCGTCGGTGCGGGCGCCGATCACCGATACGGTCACCGAGCCGGTGACGGGCGCTTCGCCGCCGAAGGACTCCGCCATGCAGCCGCAGTACAGCGAGCCGGACTGCCAGGCGTCGCGGGCGGCCTTCTGGAGAAACGAGGTGAAGGCGTCGCGATGGTCGGCCAACTCCGGGCGTTGCCGGACGCGTTCGTTGACCAGCTCCCGGATGGTCTGGTCGCGTGATGCGGGGCGGATGTCGAACTCCCACCAGGACTGCGGCACCTTGATGTGGAATCCGTTGCGCTCGATGGTCTGTGCTTCGCTTCTACGGCTCATCGTCTGCTCCCCTTCGCCTCCACGGCCCGATCTCGTCGCCGGGGCGACTGCCCACCTTACGGGCGGGCAGGATTGCGGTGGTGTGGTGGTGCGGTGGTGGTGCAGGCTCGTAAGCTGGTTGTTCGCGGACGACGTCGGTGACGGCGGCGTCGTGGAATCCATGGAGAGCTTCGAGTCGAACTGGGAAGACGGCCGCGGCGACATCGACAAGCAGCTGTCCGGACTGGCCGACATGGCCGACACCGTGTTCCGCGAAGCGACGAAAGCCGACCTGGACCTTGCGAAGTCCCTTGAGAAGGGGGCCAAGTGAGCTCGTAAAAGGGTCCTGCTTTAGTCCTTGTGGGCCGCGACCGGCCGTCGCCGGTCGACCGGCTGGCGACAGGCAGCAAACACCCAAGCGCCTGGCCATGCACGGGAAACGACGCCGCGAACTCCACGACACCTTCCTCCCGTTGAAGGTTCCCCTCCTCGGCCGGGGCGGTAGCCGTCGAACCCGGAGGCGAGATCCGCGACAGCGGCTGGGTGCCGAGCTCGACGGCGACTGTTGAAGGGCCGCCGAAGGGGATGCGGCTGACCGTATACAAGGAACGCCCGTACTTCGGCGCCCAGTTGGCTTCACCAACGACGACGGCAGTCGTCCATCCAGATCGTCCGGATCGCGCTGGAGCTGAGCTGGTGGCCTGGATGCCGATGCTCGCCCTGACCGGTCGGCCCCGCTTGTGGGAGCCCCCCGAGCGATGTGCTGTGTATCGCGATCAGCCGAGGCCCGCGTATTCCTGGAAGCGAATTTCCGATCCGGCCCTGTGAGGGTGCTCACCCGCTCGGATGCGCTCGGCGAGCCAACTCATCGCGAGGGTGGGCATGGTGAGTTCATGAACAACACACCTCACCTCAAGAAGGCCGTTTCCCTGATGCCGCGAGTATTCGCGGTGAGTGCCGCCGTGGGCATCGCTTGTGCGACGGGGGTGGCGACTGCCACATCCGCCGTGGCCGCGACCCCCGCCGCGCACGTCGCCACAAAGGCCACCCCGGCCTACGGTGGCGGCGGGCACGGTGGCGGGGGCGGGGACGAGCTCCAGTGCGGTAACGGCCTCCTGCCCATCCTCAACTTCTGCAACTGACCGACAGCCGAGGGCATTTCCTGCCCGCACACCACACAACCACATATGGATGAAGTCCACCCACCACCCCCAGGGCGGTCAGGAACAGGGGCAGGAACCCTCTCCCTGACCGCCCTGCCGACCACTAGCGAAGGCCTGCGCCCACTGCTCCGGCCGTGGCGCCTCCGGTGGGTGAGCAAAAGACGCGAAGAGTGCTCCTGTCTGCAACCATGGGATTTGTCCAGGTCCAATTGGCAGTGTGCTGCTGGTGGAGACGGTCCGCAACTCCAGGCTGGATAAGACGTGGGCATGCTGCGGCCCGCGCTCAAGTCCGGCAACGCGTGAGGACGTTGGCCGGTTCCACGAGTTCGTCGACCCAACGCGCCGTTCTGCCGCCGAACTCCCCTTCAACGGCGCGGACATCATCCTGCGTCGCTACCACTTCGGGCACCCCGCGGTTCCCTTTGAGTTCGACATGCGAATTCTCGCTGGACCAGGCCCGATTCAGCCTGGCTCAACATGAGTTGGCAGATGAGTTGGCAGATGGGGAAAGGCCCTCGCGTGCGCGAGGGCCTTTCCTGTGTCCGGGCCGTGTGTCCGGGCCGTGCGTCCGGCGAAGTGTCAGGCGAAAGCGACCCGTGCCACCGTGTCCAGGCGGTCCTCGTCCAGGAGCGCCCGGCAGCGGAAGCGCTGGAGCTTGCCGCTCGGGGTCTTCGGCAGCACGCCGCGGCGGACGAAGAGGCACTCGGAGAGGGCCAGGCCGGCCTTCTCCAGGGCCAGGGCGGCCGCCTCATCGGCTATGGCGGCGAAGTCGCCGGATGCGCCCTTGGGCTCCAGGAGCAGGACGAAGCGCGAGGAGCCGGAGCCGCCGGCGTCGACCACCGCGGCGCACCCCTTGCGCACCGTGGTGAGCGAGTCGATCGCCGCCTCGATCTCGGCGGCGTACACCTTGCGGCCGCCCACGGACAGCATGTCGTCGGCGCGCCCCATGACATAGAGCTCGTCGTCGTGCATGAATCCGAAGTCGCCGGTGCGGAACCAGCCGTCCTGGAAGCGGTCGGCGGTGCGCTCCGGGTCGCCGTAATAGCCATCGGCGAGGCTTGGGGAGGACACTCGGATTTCTCCGACCGTGCCGGGAGTGCCTGCGGCCACCTCGATGCCCGGAAGCGCGACCCCGTTGGAGACCAGGATCGTCGCTCCGGGCCTGTCCGGGTCGACCTCCACGACCTTTCCGTCGAGCAGTGCCGCGCCGTCGCAGGCCAGCGAGCGGGCGGGCCGGCCCCAGGGCTTCGCCGTGACCGCGAGGGTGGCCTCCGCCATGCCGTAGGCGGGCTGGAAGGCGGTGGCCGCCAGACCGTACGGGCGGAACTTCTCCGTCGCGGCCGTCAGGACGTCCCAGCCGATGCGTTCCGCGCCGACCACCGCGGTGCGGAGCTTGAGCTCGCGCGGCAGGTCCGCGCGGCCCTGGGCGCGGGTGGCGAGGTAGAGGGCGGTGCTCGTGGCCGTCGTGATCGTCGCCCCGTACTCGGACATGTCACGGAACCAGCTGCGCGGCGCCATGCCGAAGCGCTCCGGGGTCGACAGGACCAGATCGAAGTCGTACGCCCAGGGGTAGAGCAGGGCGCCGAACATCCCCATGTCGTGGGAGAGCGGGAGCCAGGAGGAGAAGACGTCGGCGCCGGGGCGCCCGCCCGTCAGATGGAGGATGATCTCCATCTGCTCCTCGATGCTCCGGGTGGTCAGGGCACAGCCCTTCGGGGTGCTGGTGCTGCCGGAGGAATATTGGATGAAGGCGAGGTCGTCGGGGCCCGGTGGGCTCGGCTCGAAGGGTCGAGGTCGAGGGCCGGAGCCGCGCAGGGAGGACCAGCTGCGGACCGGGAGCTGGCTGCTGAGCTCTTCCGGTACGAGGGGGGTCAGCCACTCGTCGGTGAGGACGAGCGTCGGGTCGAGGCGGGCCGCGAGGGCGGTGAGCTGGGCGGTGAACTCCTCGGAGCTCTGGCCGCGGGTCGGCAGGGGCAGGGAGGCGACGGCGCCGCCGGCCAGCCAGACGGCGAGCAGGCCGCGGACCACGTCGGGGGTGTTGGTGAGGATGGTGGCGACTCGGGTGCCCGGCGTGACGCCTAGCCGACGCAGCTCCGCGGCCATGCCGTGCGCTTCCTTGACGACCTCGCGCCACGGCGTGTGCGTGAACGCGTCGCCGGTCCACTCGTGCAGGACGCCGCGGGAGGTTCCGTTGGTCAGGGCGTCGAAGAGGTGCATGGGTGCGCTCCTCGCATTCTCTGTCTCGTGGCAGGTGAACCATTTCGGGTGCGGTACGTCGGTCACTCCACGTCGACGAGTGACAGGTCGTCCTTGCGGGCGCTGCGGGAGCGCTCCGCCATGGGAACCAGGTTCTGCTGGCTTTCGAGGAGCTCGCGGTTGCTCAGGGAGGTGCCGGTGACGCGGCTGACCCCGGCCTCGCGCATGGTGACCCGCTCGGGGTCGATCCGGATGACCTTCCTGGCCAGGCCCGTCTTCTCCATGGCCCAGATGGCGATGGCGGTGAGGTCGACCTCGTACCACTTCATGCCGTGCCGGGCGGAGCGCGGGAAGGCGTGGTGGTTGTTGTGCCAGGCCTCACCGAACGAGGCGAGCGCCAGCCAGGCCACGTTGCGCGACTCGTCGGTGGTGTCGAAGCGTCGGCGCCCGAAGTAGTGGCCGACCGAATTCACCGCGTACGTCACATGGTTGACCAGGAAGATACGGACCAGGCCGCCCCAGAGCAGCGCGGTCAGCGCCCCCCGGACGGAACCGCCGGTGATGGCGAAGCCGAGCACGCCCGCGAAGAGCACGCCGCCGACGGTGACGAGGAGCAGGTGCTCGCTGAGCCAGCGCAGCGGCTTCTCGCGCACCAGGTCCGGGCAGTAGCGCATGGGTTCCGACGTGAGGTCCTCGTTGAAGAGCCAGCCCAGGTGGGAGTGCCACAGGCCCGCGAGGGCGCCCTTGAACCCCGGCTCGAAGTCGAGGTGGGGGCTGTGCGGGTCGCCCTCCTTGTCGGCGACGCGGTGGTGCTTGCGGTGGTGGGCCGCCCAGATCAGCGGCGGGCCCTGCCCGGCGATGGCCCCGGCCGTGGCGAGCGCGACCCGGATGGGCCCCGGCGTCTCGAAGGAGCGGTGGGTGAGCATGCGGTGGTAACCGGCGGATATGCCGAAGATGGAGATCGAATACATGATGACCAGGACCACGAGGTCCGACCATCCGAAGACGCTGTTCCACAGCAGCACCATGGCGCCGATGACGGCGACGAGCGGGACGATGGATGCGCCCAGCATGAACCAGCGGTGTTCTCTGCCGTCCATGTGACCCTCACTTCTCGTAACGGAGTTACTTCTTGTAATGGAGTTGGCGTCCGGGGGCGGCGGCGGTGTCGCGAGCTCCTCTGAGCCGGGGCAGGAACACTCCGCGCAACAGGGGAAAGAGCAGGCCGCGCGGCATATGGCGGCCCGCCAGGTACTGGACCTTGGCGACCGGGCCCGGCACCGCGAGGCGGCGGCCGCGCGTCATGGCCCCAAGGCCCGACTCGGCCACCCGCTGGGGGGACAGCCAGGCGAGCAGCTTCTGCCGCTGCAGGTCCGGGATGCCCCCCACGTCGTAGAAATTGGTGCGCACCGGGCCGGGCGCGAGCAGCGTGCACGTCACCCCGGTGCCGCGCAGTTCCGCGTGCAGGGATTCGGCGAGGGTGTTGGCGAACGCCTTGGTCGCCGCGTACGTGGCCGCGGTCGGCACGGGCTGGCAGCCTGCGGTCGACCCGGTGACCAGGATCCGGCCGGTGCCGCGGGCCAGCATGCCCGGAAGGACGGCGTGGATCACCTCGTGCAGGGCGACGACGTTGACCTGCACCTCGGCGGCCTCGGCGGCCGGGTCGTTCTCGGTGAGCGGGCCGCAGGTGGGAAAGCCCGCGTTGGCGCACAGCACGGACACGGGCACGTGCGCCAGTTCCCGGGCGAGGTCGCCGCGGGCCTCGGGGTCCGCGAGGTCGCACGTCCGCACGCGCACCTCGGCCGCACAGGTGTCCGTCAGCTCCTTGGCCAGAGCCTCCAGTTGGCCGGTGGAGCGGGCGATGAGCCACAGGTCGAAGCCGCGGGCGGCCAGGCCGCGGGCGAGCCAGGCGCCGATGCCGGACGAGGCACCGGTGACGACGGCCGAGGGACGGGCAGCCGAGGGACGGGCAGCGCTCATGAGACGGCTCCCGACGACGCCACCGGCAGAGTGCCGGACAGGGCCGACGTCGCCGCGGCGGGGGCGCCGAGGTGGGCCGCGAGGCGGACGGCCGCGGCGCCGCCCGTCCTGGCGCACGCTTCGATGGCGACGCCCTGGATGTAGTCCCCGGCGAGTTCGAGCCCGGGGACGGCGGCGACGCCGTGGCGGACCTCCGCGAGGAACTGGGCGTGGTAGGGGACGTATCCGCTGTACGCGGCCTGCCAGTGCTTGACGAGGGTGTGGACGCGTTCGGCGCGCGGCGCCCCCAGGTGGCGGCGCAGGGTCGCTTCGGTGTCGCTGGTCAGGCGGTCGATGGCGGCGGGGCTCAGGTCGGTGAGCCGCCCCCTGCGTCCGCTGTAGGTGTAGCGGACGATGTGCCGCTCGTTCTTGCCGTACGAACCGGCGTTGCTGCACGGCCCGTCGTCCATGGCGAGGGCGCGTACCTCTTCGTTGAACATGTTCCGGTCGTATTCGACGAGGACGACGGTGGACGGGAAGTAGCGGACGCCCGAGAGGCTGCGGGCGAGCGCGGGGTGGGTGCCGCGCAGGATGTCGGCGGTGGCGTAGGCGGGCGTGGCGATGACGACACCGTCGTATGCGACGTCCTCGGCGGGCGCCCCGTTGCGGGTGAGGCGCAGTCCGGCGACCTCTCCCCCGCGGATGACCAGGGATTCGACGCGCGTGCCCAGGCGTACGGGGACGCGCTTGGCGAAGGCGTCGAGCGCGGGCTGGATGCCGTCGGCAAGCTGGTCGTAGTGGTCCATCAGCATCGCCAGGTTGGTGCCGAAGGTGCCGGGGTTGACCTCGTCGGGTTCGGCGCCGTTGTTACGGATCACCATGGGCCGGATCAGCATGTCCGTCAGCTCGGGCCCGAAGAAGGAGCTGAGCGGGGCGTGGTCGTGCCGCCGGGACAGCGCGGAGAAGTAGCGCGAGCCGAGGAAGCGGTTGGTGTCGTCGAGCCGGATGCGGGCGGCCATCGCCGCCAGGCGGGCGAAGTCCCGGGTCGAGCCCATCTTCCGGATGTTCGCGAGGGTCCGGCCGCGGCGCTCGCTGTCCAGGGTGAGGATCTTGCCGTTCTTCAGGCGGGAGGCGTTGTAGCCGAACGAGTCGTACGCGTCGACGCCGAGTTCGGCGGTGAAGCGGCGGAACTCCGTGTAGCGGCGGCCGATGTTCTTTCCGCCGGTCATGACCTGCCGGTCGCCGAGGCGGTCCACGCCGAAGCGGCCACCGAGGGTGTCGGCCGCCTCGACGACCTCGACGGAGTAGCCGAGCAGCGCCAGACGGAGGGCCGCGTTCAGGCCGGATATGCCCGAGCCGACGACGGCGATCCGCGGCTCGCTTCCGGTCCGTCGTGCTGTCCATTGTGCTGTTCGTGCGCCAGCCATGTTCACTCTCCGGGTACGCGGGTCGCCTGAGGGTCGGGAAGGAGCTCGATGCGGCCCCGGACGACGTCCTGTCCGAACTGCCGCAGGGCGACGGCGACTTGGATCCGCCCTTCGGCGTCGGGACGTCCCGGCGTGGCCTCGTAGGTGAGGTCTGCCTCGAACTCTGCGAAGTCGAGGAAGGCCGCCTCGCAGCCGACCGCGAGGGCGTCCGGGGAGCGGAGGGCCCCGCTCCGGCAGGCCGCGGCCACGGCGGCCTGCCGCATGCCTTCGACCATGAGCGGGCCGGGGACGTGGTCGTAATCGTGGTCGAAGAAGGCGGGGTGGGTGCGGTCGATGGCGAGCAGGTAGCGAGCCGTACCGTCACCGTCCGTCGCCTCGTCCGCCGCCTCGTCCGCCGCCGCCGCGATCACAACGTTCCGCGGGTCGGCCCGGCCCACCAGGGCGGGGGCGAGGGCGGGGGCGGCGGTCGGGCGGGCGGTGTCCACCGGCTTCTGGGCGCGCTGGAAGGAGCGGAGGACGTCGTAGTCCTCCTGCGTCATGAAGGCGAGGTCCGTGTCCAGCGTCAGCGCCGTACGGCCGCCGACGGTGACGGTCCCCTCCAGGGCCATGCTCACCACGTCGCCGCCGCGGTCCTCACGGCTCACGACGCGGTAGCGCACCTGGCCCTGCAGCAGCCCGGTGCCGTCATGGGCGTACGCCGCGGGATCGCCGACCCGCAGGGCGACGCGCTGCAGGCTGAAGGGCAGCCCGACGGGCACCCCGATGTAGCGGTGCAGGAGCACGAAGATGGACTGCCGGGCGGCCTCGGCGGCGGCCAACGGGTCGTGGTGGCCGCGCAGTTGGTCGGACCAGAGCAGGTGGGCCCTGGGGACCTGGAAGGCGAGACAGAACTCCGTGGGCGAGAGCTGCGCCGAGTCGGTGACGAAGACCTCGCCGACCTGACTGCGGTGGGCCAGGGCGCGCGGCACGGTCTGCTCGTACTCCAGGGCGGCCTCCAGGGCGACCTCCGGGGCGACGCCGTCCGGTGGTCGCGGTGGCGGGAAGGCGGTGGGCAGGCTGTGGGTCATCGGCTCAACTCCGGTTCGGGAAGGTCCGGTTGTACGGCGGGTCGCACCGGGCCGCTCTGGTGGACGGGCCTGCGCATGGCGCGGCGGCGGGCGATCTCCGTGGCGGCGAGCGTCCGGAGCTCGCCGAGGACCGCGGTGCGCGGGGCGGTGCCGTGCCGCAGGAGGCTTCCGGTGGCGCGCAGGACGCGGGCCGGGCTGAGGACGCCCAGGACGGACGAGCGGTGGCTGAGCAGGTTGAGCAGCTCGTCCATCCCGCCCTTGGCGTGCAGTCTCCGTACGGCCTCGGGGACCAGGCCGGAGATCGGACCGGCCACGCCCAGGTCGGCGGCGAGCCCGTAGTACTCGGCGTAGGTGCGGTCCCGCCAGCGCACGAACTCCCTTGTCATACGGTCGAGTTCGGCGGTGGAGCGGTCGAGGGCCCGCTCGATGCGCGGGGCCAGGTGCTCCGCCTGGTGGAAGGCGTCGCCGATGCCGCGCCCGCCCGCCGGGTCCTTGAAGTGCCCGGCGTCGCCGAGCAGCACCCAGCCGGGCCCGGCGGCCTCCCGGAAGTATCCGAAGAAGCTGCGGATGCCGTAGATCCTGGTGGCCCGGTGGGCGCCCGCGAGGGCCTCGGCGATCGGGGGGCAGTGGTCCACGTGGGCGCGCAGGTTGGCTTCGAGGTCCTCGCGGAACCGGGCCCGCTCGTGCCGCTGCGGCGAGGCGCCCAGGATGTAGAGGCCGTTGTCGGCGGGGCCGCCCAGCATGTGCCGGTCGCCGAAGCGGTGGAAGACGAAGGCCGGGTCGTGGCCCGGGTCCGCGCCCTCGAAGTAGGTCCAGTAGTAGCTGCGTTCGCCGGGTACGACGTGGTAGCGGCGGGCGCCGGTGGCCTCGGCGACCCGGGAGTTCCGGCCGTCCGCGCCCACCACGAGGCGGGCCCGCAGGACGGTCTCGCGCTCGCCGTGCACGACCCGGACGCCCGCCACGCGGCCGTGCTCCTCGACGAGGCCGACCGCCTTGGTGCCGAGGCGGATCTCGGCGCCGTGCCGTGCGGCCGTCTCCACGAGGACGGGGTCGAGGAGTTCGCGCCGGATGCAGGCCGCCCCGCCCACGTCGCCGGGCTCCTGGGGCAGGGCCGTACGGCAGTGGAAGTCCTCAAGGCGGATGTCGATATGGCTCATGGTGCGCGCCCCGGCCGCCCGCAGCCGCTCCATCGCCCCCAATCGCTCCAGGAACGACAGGGAATCGGCCTGCAGGATGTTCGAGGACAGCGTGTGGCCGATCGTGGCGCTCTTGTCGACCACGACCACCCTGAGGCCGCGGGCCGCGAGGAGGGCCGCGAGCGAGGACCCGGCGCAGCGGGCGCCGACGATCACTACGTCGAAGTCCTCGGTCGGGGGCGAGGACTTGGGGCTCATGGGGTGCCTCCCCAGCGCACGGCCGCCGCGGCGGCGAAGTCCCCGGCGTGCGCGAACCCGGACATCATCACGAGGTCGCCCTCGCGCAGCTCGCCGGCGCGGGCCGCCTGGTCGAGGGTGATGGGGACGGCCGCGCCGTAGAGGTTGCCGAAGCGGTCGAAGGTGTCGAGGTGGCGTTCGGGCTTGAGGTCCAGGGCCTCGCGCCAGTTCTTCAGGAAGATCCGGTTGGGCTGGTTGGTGACGAGTACGTCGATGTCGGCGGGGCGTTCGTCGATGTCCACGCAGAGTTCCCGGACCAGTTCGGGCACCAGGGAGTTGCCGCGCTCGAGGATCTCGGTGGTCTTCGTCGGGTCGAACTCGATGTCCATCTGGCCGGTGCCGGGCTCCCAGAACTTGCGTCCGTCGGGGGTCTTCAGGCCGAGGTCGAAGGCGTACTCGGGAATGCTGCGGGTACGCACCCCGAGCACCGGCGAGGGGGCGTCGGCCGCCAGGTAGGCCACGCCGCAGCCGTCCCCGGGGATCGACGCGTGCGAGCGCGTGCGGACCTCGGACTGCGTGAACATCCGGCCCGCGATGTTCTGCACATTGGCGATCAGGGCGGTGCGCGCCGCCCCGTCGGCCATGATCTTCTGAGCCAGCCGCACCATGTACATGAAGGAGGCGCAGCCGCCGTTGTGGAGGTCCACGATCCACTCGGGGTCGATGCCGAGCCGGTGCGCGGCCTGTGCGCCGATGCCGGTGAACAGCTCGTCCGGAAGCAGCACGTTGGTGATGAGGATGTCGACGTTGCCGTACGGCTCCCGGCCGAGCCGTTCGAAGATCGGCCGGGCCGCCTTTTCGATCATCTCTGCCGCGCTGTCGTCGCGGGCCGCGTGGTGGCGGGTGGGCGGCACCCGGAACAGGGGCGAGTCCGCCAGCGGGTCCACCGGCGCTTCCTCGTCCAGGAAGAACTCGGGCCCCACCACGGTTTCGGGCAGGTGGCTCCCGAAGTCGACTATGCCGACGGGCTGCATGGCGTTTCCTTTCCAAGTCCGAGTCCAGGTCCGTGTCCAGGTCCGAGCCAGTCCTCGATGGCCCGCGCGGTGTCGGTGGCGTGCTCTTCGAGGATCGAGAAGTGGTCGCCGGGGATCGTGGTGACGCGGTGCGCCGTGCGCCACAGCGGCCAGGCGGCGCTGCCCGGGGCGTCGGGCCGGTCTTTCGCGGTGAGGAGCAGCGTGGGGGCCCGCACGGGGTCGGGGCGCCATCCGTCGAGCAGGCCGAGATAGCCGCCCATGGCCAGGACGTTGCCGTCGTGGAGGTCGACACCGGCGCTCTCGCGGGCGAGGATGCTGCCCATCGCCCAGCCGAACACCTGGGCGGCCGGGCCGGTTTCGGGCTCGTAGGTGTCGATGAGCACGACACCGGCGACCCGGTGCCCGGCGCGTTCCAGGCAGGCGGCCACGGCGTGGGCGAGCGCCCCGCCGATCGAATGGCCGACCAGGAGCACGGGGGCGCCGTCGGCCACCCGCACGGCGACGGCGGCGAGGCTGTCGACGGCCGCGCGCCAGGTCGCGGGCAGCGGCTGCGCCGGGCCGAACCCGGGCAGGTTGAGCGCCCACATCCGTGACCTGCGCGCGAACCCCGCGGCGAACCGCGCGTACTGGTGGGGCCCGGACCCGGCCAGGAAGGACGGGACGCAGACGACGACGGGCGCCTCGGAGCCACCGGAACCGCCGGAGCCACCAGACCCATCGGACGCATCGGAGCCAGCGGATCCAGCGGAGCCATCAGAAACGAGGACGGCCTCCGGCTGTTCGTCGGGCCGTGTCGGGGCGGAGGTGAAGGAGGGCAGGCGCCGGGCGGCCTCGCTCAACTGCGGGACGGCAGCGGGCAGTTCGCCCCGGGCGTGGGCGTCGCGAAGGAACCGGGTGTACGTGCCTTCGGCGGCGGACTGGCCAGGGCCTGTCGTCACGCTCCCGCCGTCGCTCGAAGGGCGGCCGCGCGGCGTCTGGTGCGTGCGATCGCAAGGCGCCGGAGCGTCCTCGTGGCGGAGCCACGTGGGCGGTTCGGCAACGCCGCGAGCGTGCGTGCCAGGCGTCGCGCGGCAGTCGGAGGAACGGTCGGCGAGCAGGTGCCGCAGGTGCTCGGCGAGCGCGGCCGGGGTGGGGTGGTCGACCAGGAGGGTCGCGGGCAGTTCGAGGCCGGTGGCGACGGACAGGCGGCGCTGCAGCCGTACGGCGGCGAGCGAGGTGACGCCGAGCTCCCGCAGGGTCGCCTGCTCGTCGAGGTCCGCGTCCGCCGCTTCGCCGAGCACGAGGCTCGTCTGGGTCCGGACCAGGGTCAGCGCGTCCGCGGGGCCGAGCCGTCCGGACGCCTGCGGCTCGGACTGCGGCTCGGGCTCCGGTTCGGATTGCGGCTCGGGCTGCGGCCGGGCCTGTGGCGTCTGCCGTACGCCCGGGCCCTCGACCCAGTAGCGGCGCCCCTGGAACGGGTAGGTCGGCAGGGGCACCCGGCGCGCCGCCGAGGGCTCGAAGAGCCCGGCGAGGTCGCCGCCCGCGCCGTGGGCGTGCAGCTCGGCGAGGGCCGTGAGCAGGGTCTCGGGCTCCGGACCGCGGCGGTGCAGGGCCGTGGCGAGTACGGCCTTGGCCGGGTCCTCCAGGCAGTGCTCGGCCATGCCGGTGAGGACGCCGTCGGGCCCCAGTTCCAGGTAGGCGGTGGCTCCCGCGCGCTCCACGTGACGTACGGAGTCGTGGAAGCGGACCGGCTGTTCGGCCTGGGCGGCCCAGTAATCGGGGTTGGCGAGGGTGGCGGCATCGGCGGTCGCGCCGGTGACGTTGGAGATCACGGGCACGGCCGGGGCGCGGAACTCCAGCTTCGCGGCCAGGGCGGCGAGTTCGTCCACCATGGGCCGCACCAGCGGCGAGTGGAAGGCGTGGCTCACCCGGAGGCGGCGGGTGCGGCGGCCGCGTTCGCGCCACTGCCGCTGCCAGTCGAGGAGCTCCTCGCGCGGCCCGGACACGACCGTGGATTCCGGTCCGTTCACAGCCGCTACGGCGAGTTCGGCACCGCCGTGGCGCAGGCTCTCGCGTACCTCTTCCTCCGTCGCCTCGACCACCGCCATCGCGCCCGCGGCGGGCAGCGCCTGCATGAGCCGGCCGCGGGCGGCGACCAGGGCGCTGGCGTCCGCCAGGGACAGGGCTCCGGCGGCGTGCACGGCCGCGAGCTCGCCCACGGAGTGCCCGATCAGGAAGTCCGGGCGGAACCCCCAGGAGTCGACCAGGCGGTACAGAGCGACTTCGAGGGCGAACAGGGCGGGCTGGGTGAAGTCCGTACGGTGCAGGAGCTCCGCCTCCTCGGTGCCGTCGGCGGCGAACAGCACCGGGCGCAGCGGCCGGTCGAGATGGCGGTCGAGCTCGGCGCACACCTCGTCGAGGAGCCGGTCGAACTCGGGGTGGGCGGCGGCGAGTTCACGCCCCGCGCCGGGCCGCTGGGCGCCCTGCCCGGTGAAGAGGAAGGCCGCCTTGGCGCGGCGCGGGGCCGTGCCGCGAACGACGCCAAGGGGCAGCTCGCCACGGCCGAGCGACGCAAGGCCGTCGAGCAGTTCGGGGCGGGTACGGCCCATGACCACCGCACGGTGCTCGAAGCGGGACCGGGTCAGGGCGAGCGCGGCGCCCACTTCGGTGGGGGTGGCGTGCGGGCGGTCTTCGAGCCAGGCGTGCAGCCGTGCGGCCTGTGCGTCGAGCGCGGCCGGTGACTTCGCCGAGAGGACCCACGGCACCGGGAGGCCGGTCGGCTCGGGTGCGGGGCCGGGCCGCGACGCCTCTTCCGGGGCCTGTGCCGGAGCCTCCGTCGCGTCCTCCGCCGGGGCCTCCTCCACGATCACGTGGGCGTTGCTGCCGCTGATGCCGAACGCCGAGACGGCGGCCCGCCGGGTGCGGCCTTCGGTGCGCGGCCAGGGGACCGGCTCGGTAAGGAGCTCGATGCCGCCCGAGGACCAGTCGGCCTTGTCGGTTGGGCGGTCCACGTGCAGCGTCCGCGGCAGCACCTGGTGCCGCAGGGCCTGCACCATCTTGATCAGGCCGCCGATACCGGCCGCGGCCTGGCTGTGCCCGATGTTGGACTTCAACGAGCCGAGCCGCAGCGGGCGCCCGGCCGGACGGTCCTGGCCGTACACCGCCTGCAACGCGTCGATCTCGATCGGGTCGCCAAGCGTGGTGCCCGTGCCGTGCCCCTCCACGGCGTCCACGTCCCGCGCCCGCAGCCGGGCGTTGTGCAGCGCCTGGGTGATGACCCGTTGCTGCGCAAGGCCGTTGGGGGCGGTCAGGCCGTTGCTGGCGCCGTCCTGGTTGATCGCCGTGCCCGGGATCAGGGCGTACACCCGGTGGTTGTTGCGGCGGGCGTCGCTGAGGCGTTCCAGGAGTACGACGCCGACCCCCTCGGCCCAGCCGGTGCCCTCGGCGGCCTGGGCGTACGCCCGGCAGCGGCCGTCCGGGGACAGGCCGCGCTGTCGGCTGAACTCCGTGAGCACCCCGGTCGTGGACATGACAGTTACACCACCGGCGAGAGCCAGCGAGCACTCCCCCTGCCGCAGCCCCTGAGCCGCCAGATGCACGGCCGTCAGCGACGCCGAGCAGGCCGTGTCGATGGTCAGGGTGGGGCCCTCGAAGCCGAAGGCGTACGCGACCCGTCCGGCGAGGACGCTGCCCGCGGTGCCGGTCCCCCAGTAGCCCTCGAGGTCACCGCCCCCGGAGCGGGCGAGGACCTCGTAGTCCTGGCCACTGGTGCCCACATAGACGCCGGTGGCCGAGGACCGCAGTGCCGCCGGGTCGACGCCCGCGTCTTCCAGGGTCTCCCACACCGTCTGCAGCAGCAGGCGCTGCTGCGGGTCCATGGCCGTCGCCTCGGTGCGCCCGATGCCGAAGAAGTCCGCGTCGAACTCGGCGACGCCGTCCAGGAATCCGCCCGCGCGGGCGTAGGCCGTCCCCGGGCGGTCGGGGTCCGCGTCGTACAACGCCTCCAGGTCCCAGCCACGGTCGCGCGGCAGGTCCGACACCACGTCACGGCACGTGGCCACCACGTCCCACAGGTCGGCGGCGGAGGCCACCGCGCCCGGGTAGCGGCAGCCCATGCCCACCACCGCGATCGGGTCCTGGCCGCGCCGCTCCGCCTTGCTCAACTGCTCGCGGGTGTACTGCAGTTCGGCGGTGACGCGCTTGAGGTACCGCAGAGTTCTGTCGTCCGGCATGGCTCAACGCACTCCTAGATCGTTGTCGATCAGGTCGAAGACCTCTTCGGCGGTGGCCGAGCCGATCCGGTCGGCCAGCCCGTCGGTTCCGGCGCCGGGCCCGGTCCCGTCGTCGCCGAGCAGGGCGAGCAGGGACCGCAGCCGCTCGCCGATGTCGGCGCTTTCGGCGCTTTCGGCCTCGGCGATCGACGGCAGCTGTGCGGCGATCCGGTCAAGCTCCGCCAGGACGCCCGCCGTCGTACGTACGTCATCCGCTGCCGTACGTACGTCCTCGCGGTCCGGGTCGCGCGACGGGAGGCCGCTCGACGGGAGCAGGGAGCGCAGATGTCCGGACAGGTCGGCGGCGGTGGGGTGGCTGAACACCAGCGTGGAGGGCAGGGCGAGGCCGGTGGCCCGGCTCAGCAGGTTGCGCAGCCGCACCGCGCCGAGCGAGTCGAGGCCCAGGTCCTTGAACGGCAGGCCGGGGTCCACCGCGTCGGCGCTCTCGAACCCGAGGACGGTGGCCGCCTTGGCCAGGACCGTCTCCAGGAGCAGCGCCTCCCGCTGCTCCTCGTCGAGGGCCGTCAGACGGGCTGCCAGGTCTTCGCCCGGCGCCTGAGCCGGTCCCGCGGCGGGGACGAGGGACCGCAGCACCGCGGGAAGGGTGCTCTCGCGCGCCTGGGCCCGCAGCATCCCCAGGTCGAGCCGGGCCGGAACGAGCAGCGCCGGGCCCGCGCCGTGCACCGCGTCGAAGAGGCGCAGCCCCTCCTCGGTGGCCAGCGGCGCGAGTCCCGAGCGGCCGAGGCGGGCCACGTCCGCGCCGCCGAGGTGCCGGGTCATGTCGCTCTCCTGCTCCCACAGGCCCCAGGCGAGCGATACGGCGGGCAGGCCCTGGGCGCGCCGCCACTGGGCGAGCGTGTCCAGGAAGGTGTTGGCCGCCGCGTAGTTGCCCTGTGCGGGGCCGCCGAACGTACCGGCGACGGAGGAGTACAGGACGAAGGAGGAGAGCGGCAGATCCTCGGTGAGCCGGTGCAGCAGGAGCGCCGCGTCGACCTTGGGCCGCAGGACGCGGTCCAGGCGCTCGGGCGTGAGCGATTCGATCAGGCCGTCGTCGAGCACGCCCGCGGAGTGGATCACCGCGGTGAGGGGGTGCGCCGCGGGTACGGACTCCAGGAGCGCCTTCATCTCCTCCGGATCGGCGGCGTCACAGGCGGCGACGGTGATCTCGGCGCCGAGCGCGGTGAGTTCGCGCTCGAGCTCCGCCGCGCCCGCTGCCGCACGCCCCTGTCGGCTGACGAGCAGCAGGTGCCGGGCGCCGTGCGTGGCCACCAGGTGGCGCGCGGTCCAGGAGCCGATGCCGCTGGTGCCTCCGGTGATCAGGACGGTGCCGTCCGGGTCGAAGGCGAGGGGGCCGCCTCCGGCGTCGCGGGCCCGGACCAGGCGCGGTGCGTACAGGACGCCGTCGCGGACGGCCAGTTGGGGCTCGCCCGTGGCGAGGGCGGCGGGCAGCAGTTCGGTACCGGAGTTCTCCAGGTCCACGAGCACGAACCGGCCCGGGTGCTCGGACTGCGCGCTGCGCACCAGGCCCCACAGCGGTGCCATCGCCGGGTCCGCGACCGCGTCCGCCTCGGTGGCCACGGTCCACCGGCTCAGGAACACGAGGCGGGCGGCGGCCAGGCGCTCGTCGGCGAGCCAGCTCCGCAGCAGCTCCAGGTCCTGCCGGGCCCGGGCGCGTATCGTCTCCGCGTCGAGGACGCCGCCCGCCGCTGGGCCGGGCACGAGGACGGCGTCCGGGACGGGGGCGCCCGCGTCGAGCGCTTGGGTCAGCGCGATCAGGTCCGGGTACGTCTTGGCGTCCGGCAGGCCCTGATGCGTCTTGGCGTCCGGCAGGCCGTGCCCGTCCCCGCCGAGCACCGCCCAGGTCGACGGCGCCGCGGCGGCCGCGGGGTCCGGCACCGCGGTCCACTCGAGGCGGTACAGGGAGTCGCCGACCGTACGGGCCGAGGCCAGGGCCGACGGGTCCACCGGACGGGCCACGACCGAGTCGACCGAGACCACCGGGGTGCCCCGCTCGTCGGTGGCCGTCATCCGGAAGGTGCCCTCGCCGAGCGTGCTGAGCCGGACCCGGAGCCGGGTGCTGCCGGACTGCGCGAGGCGCACTCCGGACCAGGTGAAGGGCAGCCAGGCCGTGTCCGGTCCGCCCCGTGGTCCGGTGAGTTCGGTGAGCCGGGCGTGGAAGGCGGCGTCGAGGAGCGCCGGATGGATGCCGAAGCCCGCGCGGTCGACCGTCTCGGGAAGCTCGACCTCGGCGAGGACGCTGTCGCCGTGCCGCCAGGCGGCGCGCAGCCCCCGGAAACCGGGGCCATAGCCGAAGCCGCGCTCCCCGAGCCGGTCGTAGAGCCCGCCGAGGTCCAGGGGAGTGGACTCCGGGGGCGGCCAGGAGGCGTACGGGAAGGGGGCGTTGACAGGAGAGGGCTGGGGAGAGGTCTGGACGGTGGGGGCCGGGGCCAGGGACCCGGTGGCGTGGCAGGTCCACTGTCCGTCGTGGGCCGCCTGTGGGTCGCCGTCCTCGGCCGGGCGCGAGTGCACCGAGAACCCGTACCGGCCGCCCTCCCCCATGGCCCGGACCGTCAGCTGTACGTCGACCCGGTCCTCCGCGCCGAGCGCAAGGGGTTCCTGGAGCGTCAGCTCCTCGACGGTGCCGCAGCCGGTGTGCGCGGCCGCGAGCGCGGCCAGGTCGACGAAGGCGGTGCCCGGCACCAGGACCGTGCCGTACACGGCGTGGTCGTCCAGCCAGGCGTGGGTCTGCCGGTCGAGGCGCCCGGTGAACAACCGGCCCTCGCCGTCGGCGAGTTCGGTCTGCGCGGTGAGCAGCGGATGCCCCGTGGGGCGCAGGCCGCTGCCGGTGCCGATGCCGGTGTCCGGGCGCGGAGCGGGCCAGTAGCGCCGCGTCTGGAAGGGGTACGTGGGCAGCTCGACGCCGCGCGCGTCGGCCGCGTCGAACACGGTGTCCCACGCCACCGGCACGCCCCGCGTGTCCGCCTCGGCGAGCGCAGCGGTGAAGCGCCGTACGTCGTCGCCGCGTTCCAAGGAGCCGATGACCGCCGGGGGTACGCCGCCGGGGCCGACGAGGGCCGCCGGGATCTGCTCCACGATCTGCTCCACGGCGACGGTGAGCACCGGGTGCGGGCTGATCTCGACGAAGGCGGTGCAGCCGGAGTCGAGCAGGCCGCGCACCGTCTCCTCGAAGCGCACCGGCCGACGCAGGTTGCGGTGCCAGTACCCGGCGTCGAGTCCGGCCGTGTCGAACTCGGCCGCGGTGACCGTCGAGTGGAAGCGGATGGCGCCGGTGCGCGGTGCGACCGGGGCGAGGACCTCGGTCAGGCGCTCCCGCAGCTGCTCGACGTGCGGGGAGTGCGATGCGTAGTCGACGGGTATGCGCCGGGCCCAGATGTCGTCCCGCGCGCACGCCTCGAGGAGTTCGGCCAGGGCATCGGAGTCGCCGGACACCACCGTGGACGCGGGGCCGTTGACCGCGGCGACCGAGATCCGCTCGGCCAGAGGCTCCAGAATCGGGCGCAGGCGCTCGGGAGTCGCGGTGACGGACACCATCCCGCCCCCGCCCGCCATGGCGGCGATCTCGCGGCTGCGCAGCGCCACGATGCGGGCGGCGTCCTCGAGCGACAGGCCCCCGGCGACGTACGCGGCGGCGATCTCGCCCTGCGAGTGGCCGATGACGGCGTCGGGGTGCACCCCGTGGTGGCGCCACAGGGCGGCCAGGGACACCATCACCGCGAACAGGGCGGGCTGTACGACGTCCACCCGGTCCAGGGGCGGCGCGTCCGGGGCGCCGCGCAGCACGTCGTCGAGCGACCAGTCGGTGTGCGGCGCGAGCGCGTCCGCGCAGGCCTTGAGCTCGGCGGCGAACACGGGGTGCGCGGCGGCGAGTTCGCGGCCCATGCCGAGCCACTGGGAGCCCTGGCCGGGGAAGACGAAGACGGTACGGCCGGTGCGCGCCTGGCCGATGGTCGTACGGGCCGTACGGGTCGTACGGGCGGTGCCGCCGCTGTCGCTGGTGCCGCGCGTCGTGTCGTCGCTCTCGCCGCGAACCAACGCCCGTAGCCCGCTGAGGAGTTCGTCGAGGGTGCTGCCGGTGACGGCCGCCCGGTGCTCGAAGCGGGCGCGGGTCAGCGCGAGCGCGGCGCCCACCCGCACCGGAGCGAGCTCGCCGCGGGCGGTCAGCTCCTTGTGCAGCCGCTCGGCCTGCGCGCGCAGCGCGGCCGGTGACTTCGCCGAGAGGAGCCACGGCACCGGGCCGGTCGGCCCGGTCGGCCCCGTCGGCTCAGGTACGGGGCCGGGCCGCGCCTCTTCCGGTGCCTCCTCGACGATCACGTGGGCGTTGGTGCCGCCGACGCCGAAGGCCGAGACCCCGGCCCGGCGGGCACGGTCGCCGGTGCGCGGCCAGGGCCGCGCCTCGGTGAGGAGCCGGACACCGCCCCCGGACCAGTTCGCCTTGTCCGTGGGCCGGTCCACGTGCAGGGTGCGCGGCAGTACCTGGTGCCGCAGGGCCTGCACCATCTTGATCAGGCCGCCGATACCGGCCGCGGCCTGGCTGTGCCCGATGTTGGACTTCAACGAGCCGAGCCGCAGCGGGCGCCCGGCCGGACGGTCCTGTCCGTACACCGCCTGCAACGCGTCGATCTCGATCGGGTCGCCAAGCGTGGTGCCCGTGCCGTGCCCCTCCACGGCGTCGACGTCCCGGGCCCGCAGCCGGGCGTCCTCGAGGGCCTGGGTGATGACGCGTTGCTGTGACGGCCCGTTGGGGGCGGTCAGGCCGTTGCTCGCGCCGTCCTGGTTGACCGCCGTGCCGCGCAGCACCGCGTACACCCGGTGGTTGTTGCGGCGGGCGTCGCTCAGCCGTTCCAGGAGTACGACGCCGACCCCCTCGGCCGCCGGTACGGGGGCACGTTGCGCACCCTCGTATGCGCCCTCGCCGGTGGCCATCCCGGC